>JAUWIR010000011.1 GCA_030605265.1 Pseudomonadota bacterium
TAACTTATACTCAATAGGAAGTTCCCTTCGATCAAGATAATGGACGGCTTTTTTTCCCACAGCATAAAATCGTAAGCCGATGCCCTGTTCCTTAAGGGAGCTTTCCAACTTTTCCAAGGCATGGTAGAGCCCCAAATTAAATCCTGCACAAAGACCTTGATTTGAACAAATAAAAAGAACTCCCGCCGGTTTATCCTTATTGGGCTGAGTCAGGAGGCCAAGGGCTTCTTCATTATCCTCCTGATTGACTAAAAAGAAGAGTTCCTCGGCCATGTCCATAAGTTCGTTGTGGTATGCTTTTGACGGCTCAAGGCGGCGCATTACTCTGGTAACATGAACCGAAGCGATTTTTTCCATAGTGGTGGTAATCTTGGTAATACTGACTGAAACTTCGATTCTTTTTCTAATACTTCTTAAGTTTGGCACAATGAATTACCTCAAAAATGGTTCTATGCCCTGCGGCCTCCTATTCATCCAATTGGAGGTTATGGGTTTGAGAGAATTTTTTAGAAAATTCCAAACAAATATCCTGCAGTTTATTCTCATCGATAATGTCCCCACTATCCTTAATGAGGGCGGGAGCTTCCGGATAGAGGCCGTGGATATAATTTAAAAACTCTTTTTCAAAATCCGGAATCAATTTATGTGGAACATTGTCAATATATCCATGAGTAGAGGCAAAGAGGACCAGTACCTGATCTTCCATGGCCATAGGAACATACTGGGATTGCTTGAGGACTTCCATTAATTTTGCCCCACGGTCCAGCTGTCTCTGGGTGGCTTTATCTACCTCAGTCCCTAATTGAGTAAAGGTTAAAAGCTCCCTGTATTGGGCCATTTCGAGTCGAAGGGTCCCGGCTACTTTTTTCATGGCTTTAGTCTGCGCATTTCCGCCGACTCGAGATACGGAAATACCCACATCAATGGCCGGGCGAACTCCGGAGGCAAAAAGGCTGGGTAAAAGATAAATCTGCCCGTCAGTAATGGAAATCACATTTGTAGGAATATAAGCGGAAACTTCCCCTTCCTGGGTTTCAATAATAGGAAGGGCAGTGAGAGAGCCCCCGCCGCGCTCTTCTGATAATTTCGCGGCCCGCTCAAGCAAACGGGAGTGGCAATAGAACACATCTCCCGGGTAGGCTTCTCTTCCCGGCGGCCGATTCAGAAGAAGTGATATTTGCCGGTAAGCATCAGCCTGTTTTGATAGATCATCATAGATAATCAGGGTGTCTTTGTGCTGTTCATACATGAATTCCTCTGCAATAGTACAGCCAACATAAGGGGCTATGTATTGCATGGGCGCAGAGGTACTGGCGCTGGCCATGACCACTATGGTGTAGTCCAGGGCATCTTCCTGGCGCAGCTTTTCAACAATAGACGCCAAAGTGGAAGTTTTTTGCCCTATGGCCACATAAACACAGATGACCCCCGTATCTTTCTGATTTAAGATAGTATCCAAAGCTATGACAGTTTTTCCGGTCTTTCGATCGCCGATGATTAACTCTCTTTGCCCCCGGCCTATGGGAATCATGCCGTCAATGGCCTTAATTCCTGTTTGGAGTGGGACTTTGATTGGTTGTCGATCGACAATTCCGGGAGCTGCCCGCTCCACCATGCGGCGATGTTTAAAAGGAATGGGCCCACGATCATCAAGAGGATTGCCAAGGGAATCAATTACCCGACCAATTAAACCGTCCCCCACCGGCACAGAGAGTAATCTTTTGAGGCGTTTGACCGGACTTCCTTCCCTGATTTTTAAATAATCATCCAGAATGACCGCCCCAACCGACTCGGGCTCCAGGTTGAAGATCATTCCTTCTATGCCATTTTCAAACTCGATCATTTCACCTGCCATGGCATTTTTCAAGGCCGGTAATACGAACGATACTATCCCCAAGCTCCATGACAGTGCCTACCTCATCCAACAGGAGTTTTGATTCATACCCCTCTAATTCTTGTTGGATAAGGGTTGATAATTCGGTCAATTTGACCTTCATCTTAATTTCTCACCCCCCCGTTGGAAATAAGGAAGAAACGTTTCCGAAATATTTCCATTTCTCGTTTTATGGAACAGTCAATACGAAAAGTATCACTGCTAATTATGAAACCACCAAGGATTTCAGGATCTACAATTGGTGTCAAGATAATATTTTGTGAAATAAATTGACTTAATAGAGCATGAAATTGCTGAAAATATTTTTCCTCAAGCGGGAAAGGAGAGATGAGGTTCACATGATGCCTGTTGTAATAACTATCCTGCAGTTGCTCAAAATTCTGAAAGATGAATGAGATAATCCCGCAATGGTGTCTTCGAATAAGAAGTCTGAAAAAGATAAGGAACACCGGATGAAGATGTTGGCTAAAAATCCTCTCTAATTTTTTTTCCTTATCTCCCCGTGTTAAAGAGTGACATAGGAAAAAATCGCGAAGCAATTTATTATTATCCCAGACTTGCATAAACCATTCAAATTGCCGGCCGATTTCCACCATTATTTTATGAGTTACTGTAAATTGAAAGAGAACATTCGCGTAGGCTGCAGCTACTTTTCGCTTTTTCATCCTCTAAATCCTTTACCTCTTCCAAAACGTAAGTAAAGTACAAAATGTAAGTAAAGTAGTGTGGCAGATACTCAGTTATGCTTGAAATGGGCCCATTCTTGCTGATACTCAGTTAAATAACGCTCCAGGATCGCGCACCCTGTTTGAGGGTCCACATCTTTTTTTAAGAAGCGATTGGTTAGTTGAAAAGAGATGTCAATAATATCCTTTCTAAGTTCATCAAGGGCTTTTTCCCGCGTTTGCTCAATATCCATTTCCGCTTTTTGTAAAAGTAATTCTGCCTGCAGTTTTGCTTCAGTCAGAATTTTATTCTTAATTTCTATGGCTGAAGCCTTACTTTTATTGATAATATCAAGAGCTTCCTCTTTTGCCTTAAGAAGGGTCTCCTCCTTATTGGCCAGGAGTAAATCAACCTTCTTTCGTTCTTTTTGAGCATACTGAAGGTCCCCGGCTATTTTAGAGGCGCGATGATCCAATCCGTCCAGGATCTTGCCCCAAACCAGCTTCCAGAGCACAGCCACGAGAAGACTGAAGGAGATTACTGTCCAAATAAACAGTCCCGGCTCTACTTTTAGTAGACCATCTTGAAGAATTGAAAGCATGAGAAGGCCTCCGGAAAATTTGAAAGACTATTAATTAAATCCCCTATTACCTTATTTCGTGGCCACAATAATACAAATAACCAGGGCAAACAAAGCAATCCCCTCGATGAGTGCGGCAGCGATTAACATGGTTGCTCTGATGGGGTTTAGTGATTCCGGTTGCCTGGCAATTCCTTCCATAGCGTTTCCGCCGATAAAGCCGATGCCGATTCCAGCCCCAACAACAGCCAGCCCGGCTCCGATAGCAGCTCCTAATGATGCGAGTGCGGATGTCATGTGGTGTTCCTCCTTTTTTTGATGGTTGTAAAGAAGTTATTGTTTCCTCTTAGTGCGCTTCACTTCCTGCCATACCTATGTAGATAGCGGAAAGGAAAGTGAAAATATACGCCTGCAGAATGCATTGGAATATGTCTAAAAGACCTACGGCTACCGACATGGGCACAGCGCCGATGCCTATGGTAGTCCTTTGGAACATAATGATTAAGTAAAGAAGGACAAGTAAAATTATATGTCCCCCCAGCATATTGGCAAATAAACGGATCATAAGAGCAAAGGGTTTGGTAAATAACCCAATGAATTCATTTAAAACAATGATGGGAAGTAAGATTATCGGCACCCCATTCGGCACCAGATGTTTCCAGTAGCGGATTATTCCCTGGCGCGACATTCCGTAGATCTGGGTAATGATAAAAGTAACCAGGGCCAGCCCCATGGTTACCGCCAGATTAGCAGTAATAGTTTTCCCAAAGGGAAAAAGTCCGAAGAGATTACAAAAAAGAATGAAAAGAAATTGGGTGCAAAAGAAGGGTAAAAATTTTCGATAATTTTTACCCACAAAAGGTTTGGCAATATCATCCCTAATAAAATTAACGAAGATTTCCACCAGGGACATAAGTCTCGATGGGCGCTCTAAACTATTTGAAGAAAACTTACTGGCAGCAGTAAATAAAATAGCACAAAGAATGCCGCATACAAGCCACATCGTTACTACATGCTTGGTAATGCTTAAATCGATTCCCCAGAGACTGAATCGAATAAGAGGAGTGTCGCCAATATGATGAATCAGAATATCCAGAATTCCTTCTCCATGTGTACTCATTTTCACCTCAGAAGTAACTAGTTATTGAGATTGACTAATGAACTTGTGCTAAATTCCCGTTCAGTTTTCATTGTTCCTAACTCTTGTTCAGTATATCGGATCGAATGCTTGGGAAGTTCGTGGTATTTGGCTGTATATATTTTATTATATTCGAATTTAATTATACCGGGGAAGGGGGAGCGTCAAGGAAGAATGAATGCAAAATGCAAAATGCAAATTGCAAAAATAATTTTTTCTCACAAAGTTTCTTTAAAAACAATTAGACAGGATTTACAGGATTAAAACAAATCCTTTAATAATTTTTTTAATACCCTTGATTTCAATTTAACATGACACTAAAATAATAGAAAATTTTTTTTTATTTTTTTATGAAAAATGAAAATTCCTATACGTTTAAATTAAGTAAAAAGATAGATGATAACCTTAAAGTTAGAAAAAAAATCCTGTAAATCCTGTTAATCCTGTCTAAGTTTTTCGTTTTTAAAGGCTGATAATTTTTCGTTGACTATATTCTTCTGAAGGAATGTAATATTCAAGGGGAGGGAAATTATCCAAATTTTTGGCTATGGCTGCCCTTAAAAAGGAGTTTACCCACCAAAAAATGGTGTATTTCCCTATAGAGCGGCGAAGTCTGCTCATTCTGGAGTGTTGCTCTTTTTTATCCATAGTAAACGCTTGATATATTGTTTCAGCTACTCCTTCAATATCGTAAGGGTTTACTAATAGGGCATCTTTGTGACATTGATTTGCAGCCCCGGCAAATTCACTGAGAATGAGGACCCCGTTTTTTTCTATTTTTGAAGCGCAGTACTCTTTGGCTACCAGATTCATGCCGTCTTTTAGGGGGGTTATTAAGGCGACTTCCGCGGTCCGATAGTAAGCTAAAAGTTCAGGTTTTTCAAGACTTCTGAAAATATAGTGGATAGGTACCCACCCTGATTGAGTAAATTGTCCATTAATTTCCCCCACCAGGCAGTCAATCTCATGTTTTAAGCTGTGATACTCCGGAATGTCTTCCCTGCTGGGCACGACAATTTGGACCAGGGTTATTTTATTCTGAAGTTCGGGATATTTAATGAGGGCCCTTTTAAAGGCTTGAAATCTAAAGGTGATACCCTTCGTATAATCCAAACGGTCAACCCCCAGGATGATTTTTTGATTAGGGTAGTATTCATGAATGTACCAAGCCCTGTCAGCAACCTCTTTTGTTTCCGAATTATGCATGAAATCACGAAAATCAATGCTGATGGGGAAATTACCTACTCTGATTTCTTTTTCCCCTGATTGGATAAGAGAAACTTGTCCTTTTCCTTTAACCCGAACATCTCGAATTAAGGTCCGCAGGCATTGGGTAAAATTACGCCGGTCACGTGTAGTTTGAAAACCGATAAGATCAAATTCCAGTAAACCACGGAGGATTTGAAATCTCCAGGGGAGTTTTACAAAAATGTCCAGTTGCGGAAAGGGGATATGAAGGAAAAAACCAATTTTTCTTTTAATCCCGATATTTTGTAATTCTTTGGCTACCAGCATGAGATGGTAATCATGAACCCAGATATAATCGTCTGCCGTGGTGTTTCGAGCAATAACTCTGGCAAATTTCTGATTTACCTCCTGATACACTTCCCAGTAGGTGGGATCAAAATTACACCGAGAAATCAGATCATGAAAAAGGGGCCAGATAATTTCATTGGAAAATCCAAAGTAGTATTTATTTATTTCTTGTTCAGTAAGAGAAACGGGTTTTAAATTGTGTCCTGTGTTTTTATTGGCAATTGCCATGATTTTATCAAGATTTACCCTTTCACAGGTGCCGGGCCAACCGATCCAAAGTCCGCCTCTGTTCCTCAGGATAGGGGCAAGAGCAGTAACTAATCCACCGGAACCGGGCTCAATATTCCAATCGCCATTCTCCTCTTTCACCAGAATAATGGGCAAGCGATTGGATACAACAACCAACCGTTTGATTTTGGGAGTATTTTTTGAGGTTTGGGGTAACATAGGTCCATTTCTCTGCAAAAAAATAATCTATTTAAACAGGATTAACAGGATTTTTTTTATCTTGTACATCTTGAAAATCCTGTCTAATAAAAAAGCTTTTTGTCTTATTATATATGAATTATTTGGGTATTTTATTTTATTCTAATAAAATATGTAGATAAAATAAAAATTCCTATGCTTCTTGACTATTCGGTTTTTTTTTTTAAAAATCATTGGTTATTATAATACTACAATTCTAATCTTTCTCCAACATCTTCTTGAGTTAGAGCCGCCATCAAGGTGAGATACTCTCTTAAATGCCTTGTTATGAGAAAGTTTTCCAGAACAAAGGATTTGGCCTTTTTACCCATCTCTTGAAGTTTTGGACGGTTGTTTAATAAATATCGAATGCGCAGGGCCGCCCCTTCCGGAGTATTTATTAAAAATCCAGTATGATAATTAACTACTTGAAGGCGAATACCCCCTGTATCACCACCAATAACAGGTTTTCCCTTCCACATGGCCTCGGCTACGGTTAAACCGAAGCCCTCTTTGGTGGATTTTTGCAAGATAAGATCAGAGGCCCTTTGCAAGGCGTTTATTGTTCTGTGGGCATCCGGAGGTAAAAGAAGAACATGAATATCAGGATCATCAGCTGCAGCAGTTTTCACTTCATTTAAAACAATCTCTCCTTCCGGGTCATCAGCTGCTCCACCTCCTGCTAAAACCAATTGCACGGGAATAAAGTTTTTCGTTAACTTATAGGCATGGATTACCCCCAAGGGGTCCTTAAATCGATCAAAACGGGAAACTTGAAGAATTATTGGCTTGTCAGGATCTAAATGAAAGCGGTGAATTACGGAATCGATCTCTTCCCGGCTTAGTTCAATATTTTTTTCACTCAAAGGGTCGATGCTCGGCGGGATGATACATTGTGTGTGAGGTAAATGCCGAGCAAAAGCGGGCAAAGAGAAAATGCTGGCATCATAATTAACAACATATTTTCGCAAATATTTCCAGATAGGCCGATAGGGTTTACTTACGTCGATATGGCACCGCCAAATCCATCGGCCTATCCTGTCAGGGCAAAACTGCAACAAAGCTGCCGGTTGTGGATCATGAATAAAAACAATATCGGCATCCTCCAATTCCTCTCTTAAAACTTCAGCATTTCTTTCATTGGTTTTTTCATAATTATCTAAAAGGGTTTTTGAGATACCAACAGGGATCCCTTGCAAACCATTATGGAACCTTTTGGTGCATTGATAAAATTCAGCATCTCCGGTGATCACTTCCCATTTAGCGTCTATCCCCAGCTCTCGTTTAAGTGGGATGAGTTGGTGGAGAATTTCGGCGACTCCTCCTCCATTTTTAGTGGAATTCACATGGATTACCTTCATATCTGCCAAAGGTTCAGCCAGTTGGCGTAAATGACCAATAACTGCTTCTCCAACGATTTTTTCATATAGATCCAGCATGGTGGAGGTCATGATTTTTCTCCTGTAAAAAATTTTTGAACAGTTATGATAAGCCTGTTACGAAGTTCAGTAAGACTGGAAAAATATGGATCTATGGCTGCCAACCCGTCGATGAGTGGAAAGTATTCTTCACCAAATCCTGCAAGCCAGGCTCGAAAATCATCACGCCGTTCAGGGGTTCGGCGCCTGGCATCGATAAAATGGTAAAAAATACTCCCTATGGACAAATGAGGGATAGTTTGACCTAGTTCTTCAGGATTATGGATGACTCGTCTTGTATCAAACACTACAACTTGCGATCGGAGAAAGTAAAATTGCCGATCAGCTTTGCTCCAGAGCACTAGTTCGGTTTCATCAAGGCGCTCCTCAATAAGATCAATCAACTCCTGTCGAAGATCATCGATTTCGTGATATTCTGTTGGATCAAGCATGCTTAAACGCTCAGCCATTATGGCATCGTGAAGACTATGTCTTACCCAGGCTGCGAAATCATTGTTATACTCAGGATCATCAAATCGGGGCCTTAGTAAGTTGCCCCAAAAATGGTAATAAATACTTCCCTGATGGATAGTCATAATGTTATCTCGAAGTTCACGAAGGTTCTGCGCGCTTTTCCCAGTAGCGATAACCAATAAGGCACAATCTTTTAAACCAAAAGGCTCAGGCATAGGCACCTCTCAAGGCCAATTTTCTGTTTAGGTTCAATTCCAATCCCCCCCCAAATTATAAAGCTGAACATAATCTATAATACTAACTGTTCTTTTCGATAAATATCAAAAAAACATCGTTGAATCACACTTAAAAAAAAGTATATTCGAAAAAAACCAAATGTCAAAAATTAAAAGTCAAAAAAATTAAAAGCTAATAGTTAAAAGAATATAATCATAAAAAGCGACTGCAATTTTATATTTTGCTTTTTATGAGGCCATCAACGATACAGTTTTAAAGTATGGGTAAATTTTTAGATTATATTTTATAATGTGTTATATAGGTGATCTTTGCAAGATGAAATTTTAAGAAGACCATAAAAAAGAAATTATTGCTTTACAATCTAAGAATTAATTATCCAAATTCAACATTTATTGATTTATTGATAAATATTATTTTAAGAGCATAGAGCAAAAATTTTCATTTTATTTATGCGGCTCATCAGCTTAACAGCTTAATAGCTGTATTTAATATGCTTTATGTAAAAATTTAGCTACTTTTAACAGCGCCGTGCACCCTTGCCCTGCAGCAATTGAATATTGGTATTCGTGCACAGAGGAGCAATCCCCTGCTGCAAATACTCCTTTTACTGAACTATCTGTTTCACAATCAATCATGATGTGTTTATGTTCATCCAGGTCCACAAAGCCCTTTAAGAATTCAGTATTAGGTATGCGGCCGATCTGAACAAAAACTCCTTGTACATCGGTCTTTTTCCTTTGTCCGTGCTGTTCATACTCAACACTTTCTACCAGGTCCTCCCCCAGTATAGCAGTAGTATTTGCTTCAGTGATTACTTCCACATTTTCCTGATTTGCAATTAATTCTATCAGGTATTCGTGGGCGAGAAGCCTTTGATTGATAGTGATGAGATAAATTTTGCGGGCAATATTAAGTAAAAAATCAGCTGCCTCCAGGGAAGAATCCCCCCCACCAATTATGGCCACATCTTTTTCCGCAAATAAGGGGCCGTCACAAATGGCACAATAGGTCACGCCCCGATTCATCAAACGGGTTTCTCCCGGCACATTTAGTTTTCTGGCCCTTGCTCCTGTAGCTAAAATGATAGATTTTGTATTATATTCATCTTTCTTAGAGATAACTTTGAACCGATCGCTTTGTTTTTCTATACGGGTAACTTCTTCCCCTTCATGTATAGGGATATTATTGAATTTAGCTTGTTCTCGTAAAAGCTCATTGAATTCATATCCCGTAGTTTGGACAATACCCGGATAATTGAGTATCCGTCCACTTTCTAAGATTTGTCCTCCAACGTCTTTGCTGAGACATATAAAATTCATCTTTTTTCTTGCAGCGTATATTCCGGCAGTTAGCCCTGCAATCCCTGCACCTACAATAATTGTTTCATACATTTTTCCTCTACCTCTTCTTGATAATTTCCCATCCTTCTCGGGACCCTTGAAAACTACCCCTATTTCATCGGTTAAAGACTATATTTCCCTTGACCAAATATACCCTGAAGATTATAGTTAAGGACTATCATTTTGCGCATTTTCATTAACTAATAATAGAGCTATAACAAGCAGTCCGGAAACTATTTTTCCGTCTCAGTGAAGAATGCCTTAGAAGAAATTGATTAGACAAAATTTGGCATCTTTCATACACCACGAAAAGTAGTTTACACTTATGACTTTTTATTTTTTTATCTACCATGAAGTTATTCCGGGAAAAGAAGGAATTATCCTGTAAATCCTGTCTCGTTTTCTGTAAAGGGGAAAATAGCAGTGAAAACCTATAGAAAAGAGTTGTGGTTTAACACAGCGAATCGCTATGAATTTATTAATATTACTTCACAGGTAGAGGTATGTCTTGCAGAAAGTAAGGTGAAAAAAGGTATATCTTTAAGGGCTAATTTAAGTAGCCTAAAAAACCGCGCTTTAGTTGGGATTTTTTAGAAATTAGAAGGGAATATAAGGAGAATAAGGCAATAATATTAAAACGAAATCAAAGAGGAACTAAAACATGAAAAGTTATCGTAAAGAACTCTGGTTCAATATTCCCACACGCAGAGCTTTTATTAATATCACTTCACAAGTACAAGATGTACTTAGGGAAAGTGGTGTAACAGAAGGCCTTATATTAGTAAACGCAATGCACATCACCGCATCGGTATTTATTAATGACGATGAGACGGGGTTGCATCAAGATTATGAAAAATGGTTAGAAAAACTGGCTCCCCATGAACCTATCAGCCAATACCAACATAACAGGACAGGAGAAGATAATGGGGATGCCCATTTGAAGCGGCAGGTCATGGGCCGGGAAGTAATGGTAGCCGTCACTAATGGACAGCTTGATTTCGGTCCTTGGGAGCAGATTTTTTATGGTGAATTTGATGGCCGCAGGAGAAAGCGGGTATTAGTGAAAATTATTGGTGAATGATATTTTCAATACATATTACGTATATTACGGATTAAAAATAATTTATTTATTCTTGGTTTGATAGATATGATTTATCTCCAAGCTTGTAAATCTTCTGAATTAAATAATCCTTTATCTACGCTAAGCCTTAAACTAAGCATTTAAAATTAGCGTGTTATTGGTAATACGTATGTTTTTAATCTATTCTTAGGATAAGATCAGATATTTTGATCCTTCGTGGCTCCTCCCAAAGAGCAAGATTACTTGGGGGAGAATACGCATAATTTATTTAAAATTTTACCATAAACCATGCTGTGGTTTGGTTACCACTTATAGGTAATGCCTAGTTGATGAGTAAATTCGTCAACATCGGCATCTGATGGCATATCCATCCAATACTGTAAACAGTAATCGATGCTTAGGGGCATTTCTGGTAAGATAAAACCAGTGCCAAAAGTGAAAGCTTTAGCCTCATCCGTTTTAGAGTTAATGTGGTATAAACCACCCCTCAAAGCTAACATCTCTGTTATCCAGCCCTCAATACCGAATCGCAGATCTTGGCTTACGTCCGTACCCTCATCCTCAGTCTCACCTAAAAAATCATATATATCAAAAGTTAGAGTAAGTTTATCATTAGGTTTAAAAGCAATTCCCGGCCTTACATTTATTTTCTGTTTCACATCAAAGAGTTTTGGCTCATTCAAATTTTGAATAAGTAAACCTGCCGAGAGATTATCCCTTGGTTTCCAAAACATGGCCAAGTCTATCTCTAAAGCAGAATCATCGTCCTTGACATTAAAGGATTTAAGGTTTATTTCGAGAGTTCTATTTCGGATATTAAAACCCAAAGATAAATTTCCCCCCACCTCTCTACCGTAGCTGAAGACAAACCAATGGTCAACAAGTTCAAAAAATGGAGATTGGTCGTAGCCACTGTTAATAAAGGATACTCCTATTGTTCCTACATCTTCAATTGGCTGGGCATAAGCAATAAAATCATCATAATTATATTCATCTCTATTGGCAAGGGTCATAGTGTAGGTTATTTGTTTATTTTCCAGTTGTGTCAAGCCCGCTGGATTCCAATAAACCGAATTAATATCATCCGCCAACCCTGTAAATGCACCGCCCATGGCCATAACTCTGGCCCCTACACATGCAAATGATGGTCTTGATAAACCAAGGATAAAACTGATTGCTAAAAGAACTGTTAACAATTTCTTCATGCTTCACCTTCTCCTTTTCTTCTCGTGAATTTAAACTTAATATCGTCAAACAACGTGCTAAAAAATATAAGATTTCTCCCTGTGGTTGAAATGACAAATTTGTCAACTTAGGTTTTTAATAAGCCGACATTATCACATCATCAACTAGCAGCCATAATATCAGTAAATTTATTTTTTGCCAAATTTTTTTCTAATATCTGGTCAACGCTCTATGATGTGTTTGCCAAATTTTTCTACATTTTTATCGGCTGTGGCCCTTCTAATTTTCCCTAAGGAAGAATATGATATTAGCATAAAACCACATTACTAATAAATATAGATGATTATAAAGAACAAAAAAATAAGTATTCTAAAGAATATTATTAAAAATTTGGCAGATAGTATATTTAAACTTATAATTTTTATCAATTAATATAATAAAGATAAAATCAAATGTTCGATGTGTAAAATGAAAATTTTTCATGGAGTATGTAGCAAATGGAAAAATATTGTTTGGGCATCGATGAAACAGTATCCATAAAAGTTCCTCGACTTCTAAACCAACCCCCCATGAGCCTTTATCCCAGTATCTGCACAATCGAACAGGCGAAGACAATGGGGATGCTCACCTTAAACGACAGGTCATGGGAAGAGAAGTAGTCGTAGCCGTTACCAACGGACAGCTTGACTTTGGCCCGTGGGAACAGATTTTTTATGGTGAATTTGATGGTAGGCGAAGAAAACGGGTGTTGGTTAAGATAATTGGGGAATAAAAGTTACTAAAATAATAAATCCAGAAAGAAGAGGTCGTTTGAGTTAAGCGCCCCGCTGATGATCCAAAAGAAGCACCAAGAGGCGCTCAACTCTCCCCCCACTAAATACTGGCAACGTACTCATAGAGGTGAGAATCGTAATGAAAAGGATATGAACCCGGCCTTCCAAAAAGTATGTGAACTAGAACAAATCACCCTCATAGAAAAATAACAGGATTTTCAAAAGTCATTTCAGATTGCCTGGAGCATACATCCACGAGGAGATGGAATCGGTGATAGAAGAAGTTGGGTTCCAAGTAGCTACCTCCGAAGGTTTTACTATAAGCAGACAGTAAAAGAGCAGCCAAAGGTCCATATCCTTTTAAAGCAATGAATTTGATAAAACAGCTTTTAAAACAGCTGATAAGCTCTTAAGCTGATGAGCTGATAAGAAAAATTCAAATAACTCAATTAGCTATCAGCTCAACAGCTGTTTTTTTAGCTCAACGGCTGTTTTATTAAGCTGTTTTTTTGTGCTTAATTACATCATCGGCTTATGGATTCTCTGATATCGGATCTATTCGCTGTTGTGAATTTTTCCTTTAATATTTTCCTTTTGGAGGTATCCCTTTTTTGTCCCATCCTCTTTTTTGGTAGTAGATGTCAAGGAGTTTTTCATACTCTTCAAGATCAATTTTACATCCTTGAAGTTTTCCTGTTTGAACTGCATCCTGTGTCATTCTCTGGGGCGGGTAATCATGTTGGCGGGTTAATCCGTGTTTAACACCAATAAGGCGAGTCAGGTTATAGATATGTTTTGATTTTTCTAAAAGATCATCAAGTGTGGCCTCTTTTCCGGTTACCGCACTATACATTTCCGCATAGCAATGCTCATCTAATTTGAGCTCAATCCAGGGAAGACGGCATACTCCCAACATATCAAAAAGCGGACGAAGGGTTTGATGATAAATAACTAAATCCGCTCTTTTTTCATGGGTCCAGTCACCTTTTTCCAATTCCTGAGCAATTGGCCATGCCCTGGTATGATGAGCGCCAATGTCTGATGTACCATAGGCCAGGGCCATGGCCATGGAGCCTCTCCCATCATAGGCTGATTGCTCTAATCCTTTTACATGAGAGATAATGCGCTCTAATTGGGGATATTTTTTCAGTAGCCCTTGGGTGCCGTCAGCAATAACATTACCAATTCCTTCTCTATTGCTGATTCTATGCATTAAATCAAGCGCAGCTTCAGCATTTCCCCATTCAATGGGTTTATTATCAAGGTCCTCTATAGTAAGAAGTCCGCTCTGATAGGCTTCCATAATAACCCCAATAAGGTTTCCTGTAGAAATGGTATCAATTCCCAATTCATCACAGAGTTGATTGCCTTTAATAACTGCGGCGTAATCATCAATGCCAAGATTTGAGCCCAGCATGGCCACAGTTTCATATTCCGGGCCTTCAACAGCAGTGCCGGCATATTTCCCATTTTTTACTACACACACATTGCCACAGGACATGGGGCAGGCAAAGCAGGCGCTATCATTGATTTTATGCCCCTGATTTATCATTTCATCAGCATTTAACTTATGGGACTTATCAAATACGCCGTCACGGAAATTATAGGTGGGCATAAATCCCTGCTCATTGGCGTAATCAATCACCGACATGAGCCCCACTTTTTGCCAGAAGGTAAATAGATCGTGGTTTCGAAGGTAATCATAGGCTTTTTGACTTACCTGAACCAGACGATTTAAATCATGCACAGGAAGATCATTTGAGCCTCGGATGGCAATGGCTTTAATATTTTTTGAGCCAAGCACAGCGCCCATTCCTGTTCTTCCGGCATTTCTTCCCCAATCAACATTGATGCAGGCAAAACGGACAAGGTTTTCCCCTGCAGGGCCGATTACGGCCATCGATACTGTATGGTCCCCAAGGTGTTCTCTAACTAATCTTTCAGTATCAAGTGCGCTTTTTCCTTTTAATTTTGGGAAAGGAACTATGGAGACTTGATCATTATCAATCCAAAGGTAGGATAATTCCGGGGCTCTGCCGGTAATAACCAGGCAGTCATATCCGGCTTGGCGTATTTCCACCCCGAAGGAGCCGCCAACACTACTGTCCCCGTAAGTTCCAGTGGCAGGTTAGATGGAAGCGAAAGAAGTTTTCCCTGATGAGGGAATATACAGCCCGCCTAAGGGGCCGGGAGATATGGCCAGAAGATTTTTAGGACCAAGAGGGTCAATTTTTCCATTTTTTTTTAAATTGTCATAGACAAATTTGGCATTAAATCCTCGGCCGCCTATGTACTTTTCAGCAAATGCTTCGTCAAAGGGTTTGACCATTGAGGTGCCGGAGGTTACATCAATGTGGAGAACTTTCCAAAAATAGCCGCTTTTAATCATCATTTTTCTTATCTCCAATCTCTGCATAACGAAGCTGTTTTTTCTCGCCTTGTAAAGTATACTCCATTTCCTTCATATTCATATAACTGAGTACATTGGACATACGATGGTCCTGCCCAAAGATATGCTCCGGCACAAAGTGCAGCGCTCCATTAGCACATACCTTGACGCATTCGGGATCTCCCCCGCAAAGATCGCACTTAAAGGGGGTATCAAGGCTTTCATGTAAGTAGATGGCCCCAAAGGGGCAAGCTTTTACACACATCTGACAGCCCACACACTCTTCAGCGTGAATGAGGATTACGCCGTTTTCATCTTTTTTAATAGCCCCTTTTCTGCATACCTCCGCGCATTTTGGCTTTTTGCATTGCCCGCACATTATGGGCATCCGGATGATCGGATTAGGGTAGAGCACCATGACTCGAATGGCGGATTTTTTCGGATTAATCACCTTAAAGTGTTTTATTGAACAAGCTATTTCACAGGTTTTACACCCTGAGCACCTCTCAGGGGTAACAGTTAATCTTTTTGGCATTATTGCACCTTTCCAAATCTAATTTTTATGACAGAAACCATCAAAATGGGCATAAATAGCAAAAGTCATGCCATTTATAGACAGGATGAAAAGCTTTACATAAAATAATTTTTTAATTCTGAAAAAGAGGAAAGGACAATATCCGGTTGATTTTCCTCTATTTTACCAATCCCTCCTCTAATAAAAGCTGTCAGTACCTTCGCTCTTCGACCGGTCTCGATATCAATGGCGCTGTCTCCGACCATGGCTGCCTGAGAGGAAGGAACAGCGGATTTATCCAGTAGTTGCAATACCCTGGTGGGATCAGGCTTGCGTTGTTTCCCCTCTCTATCCCCCATAATTTCAATAAAATAGTCTGCTATTTCTAACCGCTCCAGAATCATTTTACTAATACTTTCAATTTTATTAGTCAAAACAAACTGTTTTTTCTCTTTAAAATACTCTAAGGTTTTTTTGACCCCCTCATACAAAGCTGTCTGATCAGTGCAATGCTGCTGATAAAAAGAGAGCATAATTTTTAGCCCCTCAGGGAAGAAATTTTCCCTGCCGTCCAAAGCGCTCACAACCAAATGCTTTATTCCTTTGCCAATGTATCTTCGAAGTTCCGGTTCTTCTTTTATGGGGAGTCCTAATTGGGAAAGCATATAATTTGCGGCGATACAAAGATCTTTCCGGGAATCAACCAATGTTCCGTCTAGATCATAGATAAGCAACTGGAGGGGTATTTTTTTGATCACAATGAATTAAAAAAAATCCTGTAGATTCTGTTAATCCTGTCTAAGAAAAAATCTTGTCTACCTTGACAGTATTCTCATTGACGATAAAATGGCCCGAATATCTAAGCTTTTTACTAAATACATAAATTGCGGCACTGCGCACCCGCATAAAGAGCAATCAACTTCCGGGCCCATAACGCACGGCTTTTTCAGTTTACCTTGTGCATCCAAACCAACAATGCAATTTCCCGCAGGACAATCATCACCCCACGGAGTATGGCAGCATAGCTGTAATTGCCGAATGCTGTTGATAATAAATCCGCCATACCTATTTTTCAAACCCTTAATAATCCCAACAGCAGCCTTCCGTTCCTCAGAACTAAGCAGCAAGCCGGAGGTATCTTGTTTTGCCGGCGTATAAAATCCAAAAATGATTCCCCTGCACCGCTTATGCCAGAATTGAACAGTTTCTGTTATAGTTTTCTCATCTTTATTAAGTTGAGTAATGTCATAAATAATGAAACAATCATCCCTTATATGACGCACAATATTTGACCAGCACTCCCCTCGCTGCTTGTTATGTATTTCTTCATTCCCGTCAATAGAGACTAGAAAGGACACATTGTCCCAATGGGGAAGCTCTAAAGTGCCGTTAGTGGCAATCCAATTCCATTTAAATAAATGGATCAGTTTTTTAATATCCCCTGCCCGAAGAAGGGGCTCTCCGCCAGTCCAGGCACCATAATAACGGTGATTTTCATGGTAAGAAGAGATAACCTTTTTCCAATCCTTGGCAGTTAATTCCGGAAGGCCTTGATACCATTTCATGTAACAGGTTTGGCAGGAAAGAGTACAGCTGTGGGTGATGTCAATGCTAAAGCCAATCGGCTTTCTTTTTAAGATACGTCTCCAGATGGTAAAATAATCAACTATATTCATTCATCCATCCTAAAAACCAACAAAAGAGCATTTAAGGGCCCTGGAAATTACTTTTGTTCCTAAAAGGCGCATTAAAATCTCTGCTGCCCATCCCCATTTATACACTAAAAAGTCCGCCCGTTTTCTGGTTCTCAAAGCATTAGCAAACTCCCGACCGCACTCTTTTCTCCATTGTTTTTCATACTCAAAAAGGGGCCGGCCGTGTTTGATAAAATCAGCGCTTGTTTCTCCGGCAATACGGCCGCAAGTCATCACCACGGGAATCCCTCCCCCATTGGTAGCCATTACGTGGCCTGCAGCATCACCTACCAGGAGGATATTATCAATGACGGTGTTGGCAAGGGGACCATTTACCGGCACAAGGCCGGCAATGGTAGAACATTTTTCACTTTTCGCAGTTATTCCCCGCAGGTGAAGTGTTTTAAGGAATTGGTCCAATAGAGAAAGGATATTTTCATTATAAAAATTTTTTCTAATCCCCAAGCCTACATTGGCACTGTCTTTTCCTTTGGGGATTACCCAGGCGTACCCGCCGGGGGATACGTTTCCATAATGCATTTCCACTACTTCAGGTTCCAGGGATAAGTTTTTCATTACATATTGAACACAGACAGCCAAGTCTTTTTGAATGTTGATACCCAGGGGATTAAGTAAAGTCCTGCTTGGCCCGCAAGCCAAAATAATCACTTTGGGCAAAAACACATCATCTGATGTATACACTTGGCCATTTTGAATTTTTTCCACTGGTCTGTTCATCCGGATGGTTGCACCGGCTTTTTCCGCTTGTTCAAGTAAATACTGTTCAAATTTTTCTCTATAGACACTGTGGCCTTTTAGGGGCACATCAAAGCTTGTCCCCTTTGGAGAAAACACACGAACAAGGTCAATTTTTTGGGCAATCAATTCATCAGGAATATTGTATAGCTCTTGAACTAATTGGCTTCGGGTAAAAATTTTTTCAAGTTCCCGGGCTGTAGGGAAAAATTCACCACAGCGAATAGGAAGGCCTATTACCTTTTTTTGCTCAAGAAGGAGAGTATTTACTCCCTTTAGGGCGGCGTATTTTGCCGCCATGGAACCAGCCGGCCCACCTCCTATCACCACAACATCATAATTATTATTGAACTTCATTATTTTTCTCCGCATTTACTTAATTAGTCGAGGTAAATACTTGAGTCACTTGCTGGGGAGTTTTTTGTTGGATGTATTATACCGCAATTGTGGTAATTATCACAATATGTACTTTCAGTAAATATAATTTTGACTATTACAAAGGCCGGTAAATGACCGCTCACCCTTTATCCAATCTGGATAAATACTACTTTTATATCTCATTTTTCACTTTTTATTTTTCGTTTATGAATAATTATTTGGAGGAAAAAATAGAGGTAATATTACTCTATTGTATGCTAATAAATTGTTTCATAAATATGAAACATAATAAAATTTTTTTACTTTTTATTTTTTACGCATGTAAAATCTTGCTTTTACCGAAAAATAGAAGTTACCTCAAATTCTGTTGAATTCCGTTAACCCTGTCTAATATTAGGAGCAGTGTTTGATACAAAGTGGTTCAAATAAATCGAAAGCTCGTTTGGTTGAGGGCCCTGTAGGTAAAACTCTCGTCAAACTCACCCTGCCTATGATTTTTGGCGCTTTTTCTATGGTTGCCTTTAACCTTGCGGACACCTTTTTTGTTGGCAAATTAGGGGCCAAGGAGTTAGCTGCCATGAGCTTTACCTTTCCGGTAGTGCTCTTTGTCTCCAGTATGGGTATGGGCATTGGCATGGGAGCAGCTTCGGTAATCTCACGGGCCATTGGAGAAGGGGACCATCATAAAGTAAAGCGCCTCACTACTGACAGCCTGATCTTGTCCTTTCTTTTGGCTATCTGCTTCACAGTAATCGGGCTTTTCACCATTCATCCCCTCTTTCGTCTACTGGGAGCAAATAGTGAAATATTGCCCCTGATCAAAGAGTATATGGCCATCTGGTATTTAGGCATCCTTTTTCTCTTCACCCCCATGATTGGAAATAATGCCATACGGGCTACAGGAGATACCAAAACCCCCTGCCTCATTATGATGACAGCAGCCGGGATAAATATCCTTTTAGACCCTTTCCTCATCTTTGGCTTAAGCATTTCCCCCAAACTCGGTTTAGCAGGAGCAGCCATTGCTACGGTCATCTCAAGGGCGATCACTTTCATCATTGTCTTATTAGTTCTGAGTTTTCGAGAAAAACTATTGGATTTTTCCTTTCCTCAATTTTCTCAAGTCCTTCAATCTTGGAATAAAATCCTCTATATAGGGCTTCCCTCAGCAGTAACCAACGTTATTGTGCCGTTATCCCTGGGGGCCATTACCAGCCTTGTGGCTACGTATGGCCCGGAATCGGTTGCCGCTCTGGGAGTTGGGAGCCGCCTGGAAACTTTGGTGATAATGGTTATTCTCTCCCTCTCCGCCACGTTGATCCCCTTTATCGGCCAAAATTGGGGAGCACATAAAATTGATCGAATCAATAGCGCCATAAAATATAGCATTCGATTCTCTTTACTATGGGGGACTTCCATGTTTTTTGTTTTTGCCTTTTTTTCCCGACCAATTGCCCTTATTTTCAATAATGATTTAAAAGTTGTCACAGCCACTATCTGTTATCTTTGGATCATGCCTATTGGAAATGGGTTCCA
>JAUWIR010000528.1 GCA_030605265.1 Pseudomonadota bacterium
AACTATTACTTTTTTCCTGTTCGGTTTTTCTTCAAGCATACCTGATATACAAAAGGGTTAAAAGAATTTATAAGAGCGCCAACTTATCATAATAATTAGTGAAAGGCAAGAATTTTATGCCTTTTTTCCTTAAGATGAAGGACCCTCTGACCGGCTAAATCAATGAGCTTTTGAAATAGGGGGTTTTGATAATTATCAATCAGAGTTTTCCAAACAGATCGTTCCTGCTGTAAATCATGGCATATAAGTAAAATATCAATACCTGCCTTAACAGCTAAAAGAGCAGCCTCTTCAAGGGAATAATGGTTGGTGACTGCTTTCATCAGAAGATCATCACTGATAATCAGTCCCTGATAGTTTATTTGTTTTCTAAGGATTTGCTGAAGAATTTTTTCCGACAGGGTAGCCGGGTAGATCGGGTCCAAGTGAGTATATTTCACATGTGCCGTCATGATGATTTCAAGGCCGGCATGAATAGCCTGAAGAAAAGGGAAAAATTCGCGTTTTTTAAATGTTTCAATATCGCAGCCCGAAATTGGTAAATGAAAGTGGGAATCCAAGGTGACATCTCCATGCCCCGGGAAATGTTTTCCTGTAGCCAATACTCCTCCCTGGTGTAATCCCAGGATGACTTTTTCCCCCAGGATGGCTACTTTTTGTGTTTCTGTTCCTAAGCATCTTTTACAAAGGAGCGTATTATCTTGATTTGATAAAATGTCCAATACAGGGGCAAAATTTATGTTGATACCAAGCTTGGATAGTTCTTGTCCCAGCCCATAGCCAAATTGAAAGGCTGCCCCTTTCGGGCGATCTTTTAAAAGGATAGGGTCATTATATTGTTCCTTTAACCAGGGAATTCTGGAAATAGCGCCCCCCTCCTGATCAATAGAGATGAAAAGAGGATAAGGGCTTCCGTGCTTTTGATTAAATTGCTGTAGATCTTGACAGAGGGTTTGAAGCTGTTTTGGGTCACTAATATTATTTGAAAAAAGAATGACGCCGCCAATTTTTTGCTCATGAATAATATGGCGAATATCTTCATTTATTTTTTGCCCTGAAAAGCTGAGCATGAGCATTTGTCCGATATTTTCCAGCATCTTTTGATCATATTTTGACATGGCGTTTTTTTAAAAACAATTTTTTTAACCTTTACAATAGATTATTTTTACCATGAAAACACATTTTGAGAAATAGTCTTTACTGAAAAAGTCAGAGTTTTCATCCTCAGGGGTGAAAAAAACTTTTCATGAGTGTTTAGACAGGATAACAGGATTGACAAGGTAATTTTTAATCCTGTCTATCATTTACAATAACTGATTGACTTTACGCTTGATCACAACTTTATTTTTTCTAAAATTAAGTACCACGACCACTAGGGTTGATAGATTTTTGTGATTCTGCACTGAGGCCGCACTTACACAATTCTATAAACATACATTTCTCATAAATAATTTCGAGAAAGCCAAATTATATTCCATATAACCTCTTTCGGACTGTGATAAATTTTTTTGATTAACTGGATTAAAATCATGTTTATCCTGTTATCCTGTCCAAATATTTGCGTTCTCTGCGTCTCTGCGAGGAAATCATTTTAATAATAATAACAATAGTTTTATTTTTTTTATTTTTTTTTCTTGATTTTTTTATTCTTCATGTATAAATTTAATAACAAAGAGAACTATTTCAAATTTCTCCTACAAGGCCTTTAGTAAATCTTATTTAATTAAGAGACTTCTAAAAAAGGAATAACAGAAATATGGAAAAGATTTTGGCTAATATTTCTGCTTCACTTGTTGCTCCCAAAAATATAAATCAGGTAATAACTTCCGCACTTGAAGAAATTGGAAAATTCATGGGGTTAAGTCGGGTTTATATGATGGAAGCATCATTACCGAAAAAAGTCCTTGATATCACCTATGAGTGGTGTGCTCCGAATATCCCTTCACGCTGGAAACAATTATGGGGGATACCTCTGGAAAGTTTACCTCAATGGATGGGGCCTCTTAAGGAAAATAAAAATATTGTTATTTCAGACACTCAAAACACCATTTTCCCTGGGGTCAAGTCTCCTTTTGAATCCCCACAAATTCAAGCTTTACTCATTATACCCATTTGGGCCAATGACCAACTTTATGGATTTATCAGCTTAGAGGACTTATCTCACCCTTTTAATTGGCGAGATGAACATATCCGGTCTTTAAGGACGATCGCTGAAATCTTCAGAAGGTCAATGCATGCTTATCAAATGGAGCAAGAGCTGAGAAAAACAAGAGATCAATTAGAGGCCGTATTTACCTGTATTGCTGATCCATTAAATGTAGTAGACCGATCCTTTAATGTTCTGTTATGTAATCCGGCCAGAGCTGCAATTTTTAATAGTGAAGTACAGGATGTGGTAGGCCGAAAATGTTTTGAATTTTTTCATCATCGCCATAAGCCGTGTGTTGTATGTGCAGTTTCTGATGTCTTTCAAACCGGAAAGCCCTCTCATCGATTATGCTGTAGAAATAAAACTGACGGCTCAGAGGCTTGGTCTGATGTTTTCGCTTTTCCTATTTACAATGACCAGGGTGAGGTAATTCAAGCTGTGGAGTTTGCCCGGGACATTACTCAGCGAAAAAAAGCAGAGGATGAAATAAAGAGGCTTTATGAAGCTTTGGAGCGAAAGGTAGAGGAGAGGACTCAGGAGTTACGAAATATCCAGGAGGAAATGATCCTTAAAGAGAAGCTGGCCCTTATCGGGCAACTCATTGGCAGCATAGGACACGAGTTTCGCAGTTCTCTAACCGTTTTATCCGGTACTATCTATGTTCTTAAAAATAGATCTTCAGAAGAGAGTATTGATGATTTCATTGAAGCCCTGAATGATGAAATCCATAAAATGAGTAAATTCGTTGAGGACCTTCTTGATTTTTCCCGTACTATCCCTCCCAGCTTCCAACAGGTTGACCTTCAAAGCCTTCTGCAAAAGATAATTCAAAAAATTAGTATACCCTCCAAGGTTCATATATTTTTTGATTTTCCTGAAGATTTCCCTCCTGCTTATGTTGATCCGGATCATGCAGAGCAGATTTTTTATAACTTTGTTTCTAATGCCATTGAAGCAATGCCTATCGGAGGTACCCTGACCATCAGTGGAAGTGAAGAGGATTCAAAAGTAGTTCTTCATTTTACTGATACGGGAGTGGGTATTTCACCCATTAATTTGAGAAAGATATTTACGCCGCTTTTTACCACCAAATCGAAGGGAACGGGCCTTGGATTATCAATAATTAATATGCTCATTCGAAAAAATAAAGGCAAAATTGCCGTCGATAGTATACCCCAGAAGGGGACCACCTTTCATATTTTTTTACAAAAATTCTCCATTACTGAAAGAGAAGGAGAGATCCTGTCCGGAAGGGATAGCCTTCTGAAAAACCCAAAGTAATCGGCATTTTTCATAAATCCTAAAAGTAGGTTAGTTCACCACGGAGACACAGAGACACTGAGAAATGATTTTAAGAAAAACTTACATATACTTTCAAAGGCCATAATTTGTGATTTTTGATTCGATATTATGGACATGTTATACCTTGAATAATGCCATTATCTCACTCCTGAGACAAATTTATAAATCACAATTTATGAGCTTGCTGAGTA
>JAUWIR010000200.1 GCA_030605265.1 Pseudomonadota bacterium
GTTTATTCAAACGATACAAACAGCCGCTCCAGTACCTGATAT
Source organism: Pseudomonadota bacterium (assembly GCA_030605265.1). GTDB lineage: Bacteria > SZUA-182 > SZUA-182 > DTGQ01 > DTGQ01 > JAUWIR01. Next base: position 43 of record JAUWIR010000200.1, read on the forward strand.
GATGACATTTTATCCCTACTGAGTGTCAGTATTACCTGCAAAAAAAGATAGCTCAAGGAAAACCGAGAAAGGCAGCTTATCTCTCCGATGAAGATAATGTAAAAGGTGTATCAAATCAAAAAAAAATAGTAACTTTAGCCATGAAAAAACTCTGGGAAAAAAGAAGCTTTACTCAGAAAATCGTCTTTAGTTTCCTGATAATCGTTTTCCTTATCATTCTTCTGGGAGGGGTTACCTACAATTCCTTTATCAAAATGGAGCGACTATCCGATGAGCTGACCCAGACCCTCATGCTGGATATGTTTTTGGATGAAACCATGGGGTCCCACCGAAAATGGATAAATGATTTAGCCCACTTCTTATTGTTGGGGCGGGATTTTGAGGGAGAATTGAATCCACGTTTTTGTGATTTTGGTGAATGGTATTACTCCTTTGAGCCGCCGGACGAGCGCATCAGAAAGGTCCATAAGGAAATTGAAAAACCTCACCGTCTTCTCCACCAGACAGCTAAGGAGATTGTAAAACTTTATGACTTTTCCTACTCAAAATTTGATGCCCTATTGACTGAGCGAAGAAACGATCATTTGCGATGGAAGTCTACCCTCCGCAGGGCCATTGACCAAAAGGACAACAAGGCCCTATCTCGATGCCTTCTTGATGAAAAAAGCTGTGATTTCGGCCAATGGTATTACACCTATTTTTCGCAAGATGAGGAGATTATCAAATATCTTTCTCTCATAAGAAAACCTCATCAACAAATCCATGAAGCAGCCAAACAGATAAAAGGTCATGGAATGCAAAATCAATGGGATAAAGCCGGCGCTCTCTTTGTTCAAAAAATATTTCCAGCTAGTGAAAAATTCATAAATTATCTTTTAGATTTGGAAGAAGTGGTTAATCAAAAAACACAATATAATCTTCGGGCCATAGATATTTATCATACCCAGACAATCCCGGCCATGGAAAAATTGCAGTCCATGGTGGATGAAATCCGCTCAACTCTTATGGCTCGAATTGATAAACTGGATCGCCAATATCAGGCATTAACCAAAAGATCAAAAAATTTTATTATCTTCTCTATCCTGCTTACCCTCTTTTTGGCCATCCTTTACAGCTTTCTCATTCCTCCCGGTTTGACTAAACCGATCAGGCAATTGACACATTTTGCCAACCGGATTGCTGCAGGCGGGGATTTGTCAGAAACCATCATTTTGAAAAATCATGATGAAATAGGGCAATTGGCTTCCTCTTTTAATGAAATGATCAAAGCCTTGAAAAAATCAAAAAAAGAATTGAAAATTGGGGGAAAAACCTTGAGAAAAAAGTGGAATCCCGCACCCGGGATTTGCAGGAGGCTTACCAGCAGTTAGAGGCCGCCCAAGCCCACCTGGTGCAATCATCAAAATTAGCTTCCTTAGGCGAGCTGGCAGCAGGTATGGCCCATGAAATCAATAATCCCATGACTATAATTATGAATTACGTAGAGCTTCTCCTAGATGAAGTTGAAAACAATCAAGAGGCAAAAGAATATTGCCGGGAAATTTTATCAACCGGACATAGGATCAGCGCTATTCTCAAGGACCTTCTGACCTTTGCCCGCCAAGACAGCCAAAAATATACAACTGCCTCTATTCCCGAGCTTCTCGATAAGGTGTTGAGCTTTATTATTAAACGTTTAGAAAAAGAGGGAATTCAAGTTAAGAAACAGTACGATCCTGACCTTCCCTTTATCTCAGTGCGAAAAGGTCAATTAGAGCAGGTTTTCCTTAACCTTATTATTAACGCCAAGGATGCCCTCTTGGAAAAATCCGCATCAAAGCTAAAAGGACGAGAAAAAATCTTGTCTATCAGTATCAGTAAACAACAAAAAGGATCAGCAAAATTTATGCAAATAATTCTGGAGTGCGCATAAAACCAGAGGACATAGAACGAGTGTTTGATCCATTTTTTACTACCAAAAGGGAAGATAAAGGGACAGGCCTGGTGAGCATCAGCTATGGAATTATTAAGGACCATGGAGGAAGAATTATGGTAGAAAGCCAAAGCGGAAAATACACCCGGTTTTTGATTGACCTTCCCATAGAGCAAAATCTCTCCGATGAAGGAGCTTAAAAAATGGTAAATATACTCTTAGTTGACGATGAACCGGCCAATCCGGTTCACTTTTAAAAAGATGTTGGAAAAAGAAGGATACACCGTCTTCACAGCCGCCAATTTTGCGGAAGTGAAGGAACATATTCAAGGCCATGAATTTGACGCGGTCATCAGCGATATCCTCATCCCGGGCACCAACGGGCTTGATATATTGAAGACCATTAAAGAAAACTCAGCGGATGTCCCTGTTATCATGATTACAGGGGATCCAAATATTTTTACTGCTGCCGAGGCACTTCGTCAGGGAGCTTATGATTATCTTTCAAAACCTGTTAATCGGCAAAAATTGCTCCAGGTTACAGCTAAAGCGGTTGAAAAAAAATGGCTTACTAATGAACGAAAAAGACTTGCAGAGGAAAATAAAGCTTACCAAAAAAACCTGGAGGGCAAAGTCAGAGAACGAACACAAGAGCTTGAAGAGCTTAATTTTTTCATTAATAATATAATTGAAAGCATTCCCTCAATAATTATAACTTTAGACCTTGAGGGATGCATTACCATGCTCAGCGCCAACGCTCTGAGCTTATTAGGCAGGCAAAACAAGTCTGAAGTTATTGGGAAAACATACCAGTACATATTCCCTCAAAAACTCGCCAGGGACATTGACAAGATCATTCAAGAAAAAGATTGGAACATCTCCCATGAATGCCAATTAGAAAATGGGGCCACTATCGGCTATAATGTTTCCCTCCTTTTGAGGAATCAGCAGGAAGTCACCGGCAAGGTGCTTGTTATGAGAGACATTTCAGAAAAAAAGAAACTGGAGAATGAACTTATTCAATCGGAAAAATTGGCTACTCTAGGTCTTTTGGCCGGGAAGATCGGCCATGAGATGGGAAACCCTCTCTTTGGCATATTAGGATATGCAGAACTTCCGGAATCAAAATATCCGCAAGAAGAAGACCTGAAACACATTGTCAAGCAAGCCCTCCAATTAAAAAAAATGACCAGGGATTTGCTTACTTTCAGTAAACCAAAACCTCCTCAGATTGCTTCAATCGATATCAATTCTATTTTAAAAGAAACCATTAAATTTTTAAAGGAAATAACCGGCCAGATTAAATACCATGAGGTCATAGTTGAATATTCCCCCTGTCTGCCACCGGTGATGGGGGATGAAGAGCAGCTTAAACAAGTCTTTATGAACCTGCTCATTAATGCTTCACAAGCAATGAAGGGCCCCCCGGAACAAGATACGCTCAAAGTGACCACGGCCTTAGATCAGCAAGAAAAAAAGATACTGGTATGTATTGAAGACAGTGGATGCGGCATTTCTCCAGAGGATATAGATCGTATTTTTTCTCCTTTCTATACTACAAAAGGTGAAAAGGGAACCGGATTAGGCATGACTGTAGTAAAAGAAATTATTTCCAAACATCAAGGTCATATTTTTGTTGAAAGCCGCCTCGGGCAAGGGACGAAAGTCCGGATCTCCTTGACCGTTCAGCAACAGCAATAAATACTAAGTGATACTGGAATGAAAGGAAAAACACCAGTGTTAGATCCGATCAAGCAAGAAAAAAAATCTTTCCGGAAAATTTCAGTCATTATCATGGCCGTTGTCTTGCCTCTGGTCGTAATTATCTCCATTGCCTATAAGACTCACAGTACTTTTCAAAAAGATATTGTTGCACAGGTACCGACAGTGCAGACCCCCTATATTAGCCAAATATTTTATAATAATTTAGGGAAGCTGTCCCTATTGCTCCTCATTTTGCTCCTTGGGGCTGCCGGCATTGCCCTCTTTAGAATTCTAAAGCAAAAAATCCTCCTTGAAGCCGAAACACAATACTTAAAGCGAACTGCCGAATCAACAAAAACACTTGGCCAAAGTGAGGAACGGTACCTTCAAAAAGAAAGGGATAAGGCCCAAAAGTATCTTGACATTGCCGGAATAATGTTGATGGTTATTGATGCTAATGGGGAAATCTCCCTGATCAATAAGAAAGGGTGTCAGATATTAGGATATCAGGAAAGTGAAATTATCGGCCAAAATTGGTTTGATGTGTTTCTCCCCCAAAGAATACGCGGGAAGTTGAAAGAATTTTTCGAAAGATTGATGGCCGGTGAAATTGGCCAGGGTGAATATTTTGAAAATCCGGTTTTGACTAAAAGCGGCCAAGAGCGAATCATTGCCTGGCATAACGCGCTCTTAGACGATAATGAAGGGAAAATTATTGGCACAATAAGCTCCGGAGAGGACATTACCGAGGCCAAATTGGTGGAGACTGAGCGTGAGCGTTTGGTTACGGCCATGGAACAGATTGCCGAAGGTGTGCTCATCACTGATTGTGACTTTATTATTCAGTACATTAATGTCGCTTTTGAGCATATCAGCGGGTACAGCCGCCGGGAGATCATCGGCCGCAATATTAAACTCCTTGAAAGCGGGCAACATGATGAAGCTTTTATGAAGGCTATGTGGGATACCATCCTTGGCGGTGATGTGGGGAGCGGCCACTTCATTAACAAGAACAAAGGCGGCGCACTTTTTGAGGCTGAGGCCACCATATCGCCCCTCAGGAACAACGAGGGTACAATCGTCAACTTTGTGGGGGTCTATCGCGATGTAACCCATGAAATCATGCTAAAAAAACAACTCCGGCAAGCACAGAGAATGGAGGCCATCGGCGCCATGGCCGGCGGGATTGCCCATGATTTCAACAATATATTAGGGGCGATTATTGGCTATACTGAGCTGTGCCTGGATGATGTAACTGAAGAGAATCCTGCCAGAGATAATTTATATGAAATCCTTCGGGCCGGCCGGCGCGCCGCATCACTCATAAAGCAGATCCTTACTTTCAGCCGGCAAAATGGACAGGCCAAAGAACCTGTAAAAATCAGCTTCATTATCAAAGAAGCCCTTAAAATGTTGCGTGCAGTCTTACCTTCGACCATTGAAATCCGCCAAACTATGGACGCCAAGATGGACACAATTCTGGCAGATCCAACCCAAATCTATCAAATATTGGTGAATCTTTGCACCAATGCTGTCCATGTAATGCGTAATAAAGGCGGCATATTGGAAGTGTCACTCGGTGAGGTAAATCTTGATTCAGAAGCTACCGCCCAATATCCGGACCTAAAGCCGGGGCCCTACCTGAAGCTTACTATAAGGGACACAGGCCATGGTATAGATTCAACAATCATAGACCGGATCTTTGACCCCTTTTTTACTACTAAAGGTAAAGAGGAAGGGAGCGGTATGGGCCTGGCTGTTGTTCATGGGATCGTCAAAACCCATGGGGGTAAAATAACTGTATCCAGCACCCCGGAAAAGGGAACAACCTTTGAATTATTTTTTCCACAAGTTGAGGCAGTCATCCCCTCATTATTGGAAATACCTAGGCCATCGCTTTCTAAAGGTCATGAGCGGATATTATTGGTTGATGATGAAAAATCTTTAATTCATATAGGACAAAGAATGTTGGAGCGCCTTGGTTATAAAATCATTGCCAAAACAAGCAGCGCTGAGGCATTACAGTGCTTTCGCGCTGAACCTGACAAATTTGATCTTGTTGTCACTGACCAAACCATGCCGAATTTGACTGGAATCCAATTGACCAAAGAACTTAAAAAGATCAGACCCGATATTCCCATTATCCTTTGCACCGGTTTCTATGAAAAAACCACTGGGGAGACTATCAAGAGGCTGGGTATCGCTGAGCTGTTGATGAAGCCCGTCGACATACGGAAGATGGCCGAAGCAGTGCGGCGCGCTTTGGATGGAAAGAAAGCAGATGAAGGAATGCTTAAATCCGACATCCTCATTATTGATGACGACCAAACCTTGTGTAATTTTCTCTCAGATGCTATAAGGCGCAAAGGGCATGAGCCCGCTTATGCCCTAAACCTTAAGGATGGGCTTGCCAGGGTCAAATCGGGGAAATTTGATGTTGTCTTTCTCGATGTTCGAATGCCGGATGGAAATGGGCTGGAAATATTAGAGAAGATCAAAAAAGCGCCCTCCTCTCCTGAAGTGATCATTATCACTGGTGAGGGCGATCCAAAGGATGCAGAGTTTGCCATTAAAAACGGCGCCTGGGACTATGTTAAAAAGCCCTCCTCTGTTCAAGCAATGATCACACCTCTTTTTCGCGCTATTCAATACCGGCAGGGGAAGATGGCCCAAAAGCCATTTTTGCCCCCAAAACGGCATGGGATTATCGGGTCCAGCTCAAAGATGAAGGTTTGCCTTGATCATTTAGCCCAAGCAGCCAAAAGTGAGGCAAATGTGCTTATCACAGGTGAAACCGGCACGGGAAAAGAGCTCTTTGCCATGGCCATCCATAAAAACAGTCCCCGCAGAGATAAAAATTTTGTGGTGGTTGATTGCGCCGCTCTTCCTGAGACCCTTGTAGAAAGTATGCTTTTCGGGCATGAGAAAGGGGCCTTTACCGGAGCGGATAAAGCGAAGGAAGGCCTTATCACTCAGGCCCACGGCGGCACGCTTTTTCTTGACGAAATAGGCGAGCTTCCCTTATCTATTCAAAAAAAGTTCCTTCGGGTCCTCCAAGAACATCGTTTCCGCCCCATAGGAAGTAAAAAAGAAAGAGAAAGTAATTTTAGACTTATAGCGGCCACCAACCAGGACCTTGATGAAATGGTAAAAATCGACAAATTCCGGAATGATCTCTTGTTTCGCTTAAAGTCCTTCCCTATTTGCTTACCGCCGTTAAGAGAAAGGCCTGAAGATATTAAAAAGCTGGCAGTATATCACCTGAATAGATTTTCAAGGGATTATTGCAAAGAAGCCAAGGCTTTTTCTCCTGAATTCTTTGAGACCCTATCTGCCTATAACTGGCCTGGAAATGTTCGGGAATTAGTGAATACTATGGAAAGAACATTGGCCGAGGCGGGTGATGAGCCTATCCTCTTTCCTAAGCATCTCCCCACCAATATTCGCATAAAAGCTGCCAAAGACTTGGTTGGTAAACCTTCTCTTGATCAAAGAAGAGGGGAGGAAAACCAAACTTCTTTTCAAAGTTTTTTAAAACTGCAGGACCTTCGAGATTCAGTGGAACAAAAATACTTGCAGGATTTGGTATCCTACACTGAAGGGAATATAAAAGATGCCTGTGAAATATCCGGCATGTCTCAATCACGGTTATACGCACTTTTTAAAAAACATAACCTTTTTGCCCCAAAACGAACCCACTCTAAAAGCGCCTCTTTTGATAATATAGTATCCTAAAAAAAGATATAACAGGATAAACAAGATTTGTAATAGTTCACCACGGAGACACAGAGGCACTGAGAAATGATTTTAGAAGATGTTCTTGAACTCAAAGTAGTTGATACAATAGCACCAATTCACGAGGCACAATTGTTAACCTATTTGAGATTATCCGGGATGAAGGTAGGCCTTATTATAAATTTTAATGTGCCTGTTTTAAA
>JAUWIR010000589.1 GCA_030605265.1 Pseudomonadota bacterium
TTTCAGTGACAATCTCCTCAAGATGCGGTCGAAGCACTTCCTCAATCTTCTCTTTTACAATTTGGCGAAGCCACTCTTCCAGATTTGGGCCAACAATACTTTGGCCGACCTTATCCAGGTTAAGACCGGGATGGAAGCATTCCTCTACTATTCTGACCAAATCATGGGCCTCAAAGGGTTTGCCTAAAATTCTATCTGCTCCGTATTCTTGCATCTTTTCAGGAGAATATCTATCTAAATCCCTTACCAATAGAATTACCGGTAAATGAGCAAGAGAGGGGTCCTCTTTGATTCTTTTACAAATAACTTTGCCACCCACTTCCGGAAAATCAAAATCCAGTAATACCAAATGTGGCGATATATTTCTAATCTTCTCTAAAGCATCCTCAGCAGTCGGCAGATCAATATTTAACGATATAATTTGATATTCCGTATCCACAAAGGCAAACTCAACAACTTTCTGAATTGTTAAATTGGCATCTAATACCAAAATAATCTTTTGTGCCATGCTCATACCCCCGCCCCAAAATGGATTAATCTTCCATTTCACATAATTATTTTTCTATTTAAAAAACCTTCTTACAGCCTCTAAAACTTCAGCAGTCTCAATTTTATTCATACAATATTCTTTTTTCCTGCACTCTTGAATCTCACAGGGAGCACAAGGAAGTTTATGCCAAACAACTTCATGGCCACTGCCCCAAGGGTGTCGAAGATGTGGATCGCTTGGTCCAAATAAGGCGACAACTTTCTTATTCAAAGCTGCAGCAATGTGCATGGGCCCATCTTCACTTCCAATGAATATGTCAGCCCTATCCAGTAATGAAACTAACTTTTCATAAAAAGAATAAAACATTACATGGGCCTCTTTTTCCATCATTTGGGTAATAGAGTCAATCCTCTTGCGCTCTTTATCGGTGTTTTGCCCAACCAGTAAAACCTTACACCTCCCGTACTGATTTAAAAGAGTATCCGCTAATTGGGCATATTTATATTCAGGCCAAAGTTTGGAAGGAGTGTCTCCTCCCGGATAAAGCAAAATAATTTTTTTATCTCTGTCAGGAGTCCGGGGCCTTTTTGATTTCGCTATAAAAAGTTTTAAATCATCCTCCACTGGGGTAAAAGAACCGGCAAAGCCTTTTATTATATCCAGATTTGATAATACTAAATGCTTTTTCACTGGCGTCGGTTTTCTAATAAGGTTATACGCTTTGCCCCACCATTTATTAGAAGCGCCTACACGAAAAACAGCTTTACTAAGAAAACATATCCGGCGGCTGCTTTGATCGTTTTGTAAATCAATAATTAAATCGTATTTTCGTTTTCTGATTTTTCTCCCTAACTTAAAAACTTGCCCTATAGCTAATTTACGATGTAAACTGCTTTTTAACAAAAGGACTTCATTAATAAATGGGCAATCAGTGAATAAATCATTAAAAATTTCTTCCATTAAGAAATCAATTTTCGCCGCGGGAAAATAATTAACAAGTATTTTAAGCAGAGGTGTAGTTGATAGAATTTCAGCAACAGACCGGTAGCGCATCACTAAAATAGTTTTTATTTTCTCTGGTGTTACTTTCTCCCAATTTGGCATATATTTCATATTCCATGGCTGACACCACGAATTGAAAATTCATTTGTTTAGTTTGAAGCCTTGGCCATTCTTTTGACTTTTAGTGGGCATTATCTTATCAATAATCCTAAAAAAAATCAACCTGGAAGCAAACATCTTGACATGTGGCTAAATTGGCTATATTATTATCGTTTATTTGATCGCATTGAGATACTGTTTGCGTGAAATTTATTTAACAACCAGTCACTGATAGAGGGATGATATGAAAACATTTATGGCTAAAAAAGAAGATCAACAAAAAACTTGGTATCTGCTCGATGCCGAAGGGCAGACCTTAGGAAGATTAGCCTCAAAAGCGGCAGTAATGTTAAGGGGAAAAAATAAACCCGAATTTACACCTCATGTTGACACAGGAGATCATATTATCATAGTGAATGCTGAAAAAGTCCGGCTTACAGGGAAAAAATTGCAACAAAAACAATATTATCGCCACACCGGATACCCCGGAGGGCTAAAAACCACTCCGGCACATAAAATGCTCAAAGAAAAGCCTCAGGAGGTTTTGCGAAAGGCCATCAGAGGAATGCTGCCAAAAAACAAATTAGGCGCACAAATATTCAAAAAATTAAAGGTTTATGCCGGCCCTGAGCACCCCCATCAAGCACAAATACCCCAAAAAATGAACCCGGCCTAAAATTTTTAAAGGTACCCCATGAGAAAATGTCAAGTAAATAAAAGGAAAAAATATTTAATCCAGAAAGTATTCCAAACTAAAGTAATCTTTTTTGTTCTGTTGTTGATCGTTTTGAGCAGCATCATCTCAGGTATCATTTTATATAAAAGAACAAATATTGATCTGGGTTTCCACTATGGAGAAGCCCATTCAAAACTAAAAAACACAGGCGAAATTCTTCTCCCTAATGTACTGGTGGGAAACATTATCGCCATCATTTTTATTGGCGCAGCTTCCATTGTTTTTACTATTCTCTTATCTCACAAAATTGCAGGTCCACTGCACCGCTTTGAAAAAAACGCCGAACAGATAGCTAGGGGAGATCTGACCATAGTCACCAAACTGCGACAGAACGATCAAATTCATGGATTGGCCGAATCGTTTAGTAAAATGACCATAGAGCTGCGCGAAAAGTTATTAGGAATAAAAAAAGGTTCTGATGAACTCCCTGGCCTCCTAAAAAAAATACAAAGGCTTAGCCGGCAGGAACACGTCTCATCAAAGGACCTTTCAGGAATTTCCCAACAATTATCACAGATAAATGAAACCTTGCAAAATTCTTTAAACAATTTTAAACTTTAGCAAAGGCTACTAGTGAGACTTCAAAGAAAAAAATATCTTGCCTCATTTGGAATCTTCTCTTTGGGGATCACAATTCTTTTTTTTAGCCTTCACCTTACTCTTTTGGCAGACATTCAGGAACCTAATATGAGAAATTTTATGGATCAAGAAGGTGAGCACACCTATTGCTGGAAATGCCATCTTGATGATCCAAATACTATTGAAAGTTATCAAAA
>JAUWIR010000552.1 GCA_030605265.1 Pseudomonadota bacterium
CTTTTCCGGTTTGTGCTTCATTTTGTAATAGTATAAGCTGATTAATATTTCCACACAGGATAAGGACCCGCCCGGGTGCCCGCTTCCTGCCTCTGCTATTGTTTCGAGGATTTCTTTTCGAAACAGTTTTGCTTTCTCTTTTAAAGATTGAATGTCAACATTTTCCTTATTCATACACCTTCCTTGATTGGGTCTCCTTAATTTTATGGCCGCCAAATTCATGCCGTAAGGCGGCGATCATTTTGCCACTAAAGGATTCCTTCTGGCGTGAGCGAAAGCGTTCAAGAAGAGAAAGGGTAATAGTAAAGGCAGGGACATTTTCTCCGATTGCCTCTGCAACCGTCCAGCGTCCTTCCCCGGAATCCTCAATATATCCTCGAATTTTATCTAAATGGGGATCTTCTTGAAACACCATGGCAGCTAATTCCAGTAGCCATGAGCGAATCACGCTCCCATGATTCCAAAGGAGGGAAATTTGAGCCAGGTCAAATTGAAATTCTTTTTTGGCCTCCATTATTTCAAATCCTTCACTATAAGCTTGCAAAAGGGCGTACTCAATACCATTATGGACCATCTTAACAAAATGCCCTGCTCCGCTTTTACCAACATATGCATAACCATCTTCTGGGGCAAGGGTTTGAAATACAGGCTCCAATTTTTGAAAAACCTCTTTTTCCCCTCCGATCATCAGACAATACCCTTTTTGTAATCCCCACATACCTCCGCTTGTGCCCACATCAAGAAAGAAAACACCTTTTTTTTTCAATGCTTGAGCGTTTCTCACAGAATCTTTATAAAAAGAATTTCCTCCATCTATAATAATGTCCCCCTCATTAAGGGATGGAAGAATGGCTGCAATAGTTTCCTCTGTTGGTTTTCCTGCCGGAACCATAATCCAAATAGCGCATGGACTAGCCAATTTGGCAATTAAATCCGTCAGAGAATAAGAAGGGGACGCACCCTTCAAAGCAGCCCTTTTTACTGCTTCTTTATTGAGATCAAAGGCTACAATTTGGTGCCCTTCCATTATTAGGCGCTCAACCATGGAGAGGCCCATTTTCCCTAAACCAATAAACCCTATTTTCATAGTAAATCCCTCTATTATGTCATTGTCATACATATCCTTCGTCATATCAGAGCTTTTCCGGCGACATCCCCTCTTCTCTATGTTTTTATAACTGTTTTTGTAACCGTTTATGGGTTCAAAGGTTTAGGGTTCAAAGGTTCGATCAAATCAAGGCAGGGCGGTTTTAAAAATTTCTTTACATTTTTACAGAAATTGAAATTTCTTCTTTCTCATTTATTACCTTATACAATATATTACTCATTTCTTCGATACTGTAGGGTTTCGGAATAACACCCTGAAAACCATAGTCCTTGAAATGAGCCAAAATAGGATCATTAGCGTATCCGCTTGATACAATTGCTTTAACCTCAGGGTTTATTTTAAGCAGCGTTTTAATGGCTTCTTTACCGCCTATAGCTCCGGGAATGGTTAAATCCATAATCACTGCCTCAAAAGGCCGGCGGGATTGTACTGCTTGTTTGTAAAGCTTTATTGTTTCAGCGCCGTCCTTGGCCAAAACTACCTCATATCCAATCTTCTTTAGCATTCTATCAGCAATATTTCGCACCATCTTTTCATCATCCATGACTAAAATTTTTCCACATCCGTAAAGGATTTTCTCCTCTTTAGCCTGCTTTCTAAGATCTTGTTTTTCAGAAATTGGCAGGTAAATAAAAAAGGTTGTACTATCCCCCAATTCCGATTCCGCAGTTATATACCCTTCATGTTTTTTAATGATGGAATAGACAACAGCCAATCCGAGACCGTTTCCCTTTTGTTTGGTTGTAAAATAAGGGTCAAATATCCTCTCTATATATTTTTCAGGTATGCCGTACCCCTTGTCTTCAATGGTAATTTTTACATACCTCCCTTTTTGCAAGGGCAGGGGGTCTTCGTCCAAGATAGTGGTATTTTCAGCGCTCACCTTCACTGTCCCACCATCAGGCATGGCTTGATCAGCGTTAATAATCAAATTATAAATCACTTGACTTACCTGACCTGTATCAACTTCAACCATTTGAAGGTCCTCAGGAAGGTAATAATGACAATTAACATTGGAACCCCTCAAAGCAAAACCGACCGATTCCTTTATTAATTCGACAATAGAGGTCTCCTCTTTAATCGGCGCCCCGCCCTTGGCAAAGGTAAGTAATTGCCGGGTAAGTTTTTTCGCCTGAGCTGTAGCCTTTTCAGCATCGTTTATGGGTTGATAAATTTTTTCTTCAGAATTCGTATATAATTTAGCGAGACTTATATTACCCAAAATGGCAGTTAACATATTGTTAAAATCATGAGCAATACCTCCGGCTAAAGTCCCCACTGACTCCAATTTCTGAGTCTTAAGCAACTCATCCTCCATTTTTCGCTTTTCAGTAATGTCTTCTGCCGTACAAACAACATATTCTATATTCCCCTCTTTATCCAATTTGGGTACCTTGGTAATGGATAACAGACGTTTTATTCCTTTCCCATTGGTAACCCGGTTCTCTTGATTAATTTTTATTTTTTTCTCAAAAATTTCTTTATTTGCAGAAATACACTGCTCGGCATCTTTTTGACATAGAGTATTGAGAATGCTTTTCCCTTCCAAATCGCCCTGGGTTACATTCAAAAAATCAGCACGCACTTTATTGACTGCTCCATAGGTTTCCACATCAAAAAGATACCAAATTTGAATTCCCACATTGTCGAGCAGCAACTTTTGCTCTTCCGATTTTTTCTTCGCCTCCATCTCAGCCTGCTTTCGCTTCGAGAAGTCACGAAATGATTCAATAATCCCTGTAATCTTACCTCTCTTGGTAAAAGGGGTAGCAATAAGTTCAACCGGTATCTTCTTTCCCCCTTTTGTATGCTTATGAGTTTCCAGGGCGATTATTTTTTCTCCCTTCAAAACACGATTGAGAACACAGTTTTCCGTGTGGCAAAGAGCGCTTCGGAAGTATTCATAACATTTCTTGCCAATCATTTCTTCAGTTGATACATTTACTAGTCTACACATCTGGTTATTAACTTGAGTGATAGTAAAATCATTATCTATAACGCACATTGCATCTCCGGAACCTTCAAAAACGGTCAATATATTCTCCTGGGTATCTGCCAATTTATCAACCATTTCATTAAATGAAGAGGCTAATTCAGCAATTTCATCAAATGTTTCTACCTTGGCCCTTATGGTCAAATCGCCTGCCTTTATCTTCCGTGTTGTTTTAATGAGATGGAATACGGGCCCTGTGAGGCTAATGATGAAATAATAACTATAGATATCCAGAAAAATAGTTGCACCAGGATCTAACAAGAAGCAGAGCATGTTTCCAAGATCTTGAAAGATCTTTCTCTCAAGGACTTCATTTTGGCTATAACCTTCCAAGCATTTCTCATGTA
>JAUWIR010000316.1 GCA_030605265.1 Pseudomonadota bacterium
ACCGCTTTTGGTATTATTGTGGCAATTCCTTGTATGATTAGTTATTCTATCCTTAATTCCAAGTCCGATAGGCTCCTTGATGATATTGAAGTGTTTTCTTTGAAATTAATCAATTATTTTAAATAAAAAATAAGGTATAGAGGCATGAGGGAATTATTCAGAAATAAGAGAAAAGGGAAAAAAACCATGGAGCTTTTTACCTCTCCTGTTTTAAATCTCTTTATTATCCTTATCCCTTTTTTATTAATTACTGCTGTTTTTGTGCAAACCTCGGTGATTGATTTATCTCTTCCCTCAGGTAAAAACAAAACAACTTCAGAGGAAATGAAGGCTCCCAAAGAGAAGCTCCTCATTCTTTCTATTGCACCTCAGGGATTTTATCTTATCTTAGGAGAAAAGCTTCTAAAGATCATTCCAAAGGAGGAGGATACCTTTTCTTTTACTAAATTGGGAGAAATTCTTCAAAAAGTAAAGGATGAATTTCCTGAGCAAACCAGTATTATCATTGAAGCGGATGATGGGATTATTTATGATCACATAATTCATGCTATGGATCAGTGCAGAAATTGTGGGTTGATAAATATTTCATTATCAGCGAGTAAAGGATAAAAGGAACATACTGCTATGTCTGATAACTATGCTAAAGGAGGGATTTTTAAAAGAGCTAGAAGAAGAAAGCATCTCACCCTCAGGTTAACTTCCCTGATTGATGTTTTTATTATACTTCTTGTTTTTCTTATTAAAAATATTTCCGCTCGACCTGAAGTCACCCTTTTTTCCAAAAATTTGCAATTACCTATCTCAACAGCCGGCAAAACACCTAAGATAACCACTACTATTTCCGCCACTGAGCATTTGCTCCTTATTAATGGAAAAATAGTTGAATCTATTCAGGATATAATTGAACAAAAAGAATTATTAAATGAAAATCTGTATGACGGCTTACTGGAAGAAAAGAAAAAGACCCTCTTTTTATCAGAACAAAATCCGGATATTATCTTTTCTGGTGAGGCAATTATACAAGCGGATAAAAATATTCCCTATAAGGTCATTAAGAAGTTAATTTATACTTGTGGTCAAGCGGAATTTGGTGAAATCTCTCTTCAGGTTTTAAGGAAAGAATAAGGCACACACACACTGGCAAATAAATACATGAAGAAAAAAGAGGCTGTTCAAGTAGATATTATCAGGGATGATGAAGAACCAAAGAGATTACTTTTTGAAAAGGGTTCTTTGACTATTGGGAAAAAGAAAAAAAATGATATTGTTCTGCAATGCCCATTAAAAAAATTTCCCTTGTTAAGGAAGAAATCAAACGGGTATGAACTTTTCATTCCTCCCGGTATGGGAGGAATAATATCCCCGCCTGATGGAGAGGCTATTTCAGTCGGCAGCCTTCGAGAATTAGATCTTTTAACCAAAAAAAAATACGGGCATATATTTTTTCTATCTTCAGGTACGAAAGCGGAACTGCACTATGAGGACATTAGGCTGAAGCTGGAACATCTATTTATAGAAGTGCCCTGCCCTCCTCTCCCTGAAAAAGCCCCTTCCAAAAAGGTAAAAGAGTTTCAAAGTTACCTTGATAGGGATCGAAAGGATTTTATGTATACTATTGTCCTTTCCGGCCTCCTTCATGGAATACTTTTTCTTTATTTTCAGTTTATCCCGTATTCTCCTAAAAAGCAGGTCCCACTTTCCCATGTTCCTGATCGATTTGTGAAACTTATCATTAAACCTAAAAGTTCTAATCCTTTCGAAAAACAAGAGGTTAAAAAAATACAGGATAAAATAAAAAAAGCCATTGAACTAAAAAAACCCAAAATAGTAAAAACCGCCAAAACAGAAAAAACAGCCAAAATAGCAGAAAAAACTACTAAGGAAAATAAATCCCCTACTAAAACTAAAGAAGCGCCCAAAAAAGTTTCTGAGAATAAGAAAAAAAGTTCAGGGAAATCTAAGCCAAAGGTTCAAAAACCTTCGTTGGTGGCTCAAGTTAAAAAAAACCCATCAAAGCAAAAAAAAGACGGGCAAACTGAAAGGGGTAGGAGAAAACAAGGGAATTTCCCGGGATCAAAAATTGGCTTCCCTGAGGCCCGCGAAGGATGCCCCATTAAAACAACCCCCAAAAAAGAAATTTGACTTACATTCCATAGGAATTTTAGGCATGATATCATCCAAGGGGTCTTCTTCCCTTTCGCCAAATAGAACATTTGATTCCCAACTTGATCTTTTAGCGGAAAATGCCTTAAATGGTGGAGGAGAAACCATTTTACATCAAATCGAAAAGATAGCTCCTTCAATCGAAGAATTTTCTGAATTTAATGATGAATTGCCCTTGGGGAAAATAGAAACACCGGTTACAAAAAGCATTGAGGATAAAATTGAAGAGCGTGTGGCCAAACATCAAAAGACTGATACAATTGAATTACCCTCCGGAAGAGATGTCGGCCTTCAGAAAATTCTGCAAATTAAAAGCACTACTACTGAGAGTAAATACCGTTCACCCGAAGCAATACTCCAGGTGGCCTCATCTTATAAATCCAGCATTACCCATTGCTATAATAAAGTATTAAAGGGGCATTCAGGCCTTAAGGGGAGGATTGTAGTAGAATTCACCATTGAGGCCGGCGGCACCATCTCTCAAACAAAAATTTTCTCATCTACCCTTAATATTCAAGATTCCGGCTTAGAGGAATGCGTACTGAATATGATTAAACATTGGCGGTTTGCTCAAATTCCGGAAGGAACTACTACAGTGGTTTACCCTTTTGTTTTTTTTCCCATCAGATAGATTCAGTTGATAAATAAAATGAAAATTCCTGCTTTTAAATTATGTGTAAAATGTTTCCTATGTGAATTATTGTTCATAATCAACAAGAAGTATGCATAATTTATCCCTCTAGCTTTTTTCTCAAATACCCTGTTCTTCAATCTATTCCCTCTTTTCCCTTCAATATGTTTTTCTTTTTAAACAGGCATTATTTTTGCTTTTAATCTATTACAAAGATTTAAGAGAGGTACATTACATTTTAAGTTAAATGATGCTGAACCGGGGGAGGCTCCAAATGAGTGTACTTGCAAATCTGATGGCTCCGATTGTATCTGCCTTGTTGATGATCGTTTTCTGGGAATTAGGAAGAGGAATAATAAAAAGGTTTTCCTTGAAAAAGGCCTTTTTTTATAGAAAAAGACCTTTTGCCCGTGAAAAAGAGAAGGTTTTGGGGGACATTTCCCGTGAGGCCAAAAGTATAATGGGACAAGGGCATTTTGTCTCAATGCTAATTAAGGACCGCATATTAAGAGAGGCCAGACAAGAAGCAAATAAAATTTTGCAGGAAGCAAAAAATGAAATTGCCATTTTTCAAAAAGAGGCCATGAAGGCTTTTCAAAAAGAAATGGTCAGTACTTCCTTTATGATCAATCAACAGGTAATGAAAAATGTTGATGAATATCTTAGCTGCTCTTACAAAACTTCGCCAAATATTATTCAAAAATATCTTGAAAATCATCCCTATCGTACACAAAAACCAACAATAATCAATAAAGTATAATAATAATGGTTATAATGGGTTCAGAGTTCAAAGTTCAAAGTTGTCTTTTTCTTTTTTAAAATTTTCGGATTTATTTAGAGAACCATTCGATAAATATAAATAGGGGGGATTTTATGCCTAGTATAAGATCTGGATGAAACAATTGATGTTTTAAGGATTTTCCAATCTGTGCAATTAGATTTAGATTCACTAATGTAAAAAAATATTTGACAGGATAACAGGATAAACATGATTTAAATCCAGTTAATCAAAAAGATTTATCATAACGTGAAGGAGGTTGATACGATTATTATGGAGTTAAAGTCTGTGAGACGAATTATTAAAGCAAATTAACCACAACTAGTTAATTACAAGTTAATTAGGAATAAGAACAAAATAAAATATCCAAATAATTCATATATAATAAGCCAAAAAACTTTTTTATTAGACAGGATTTACAGGATAAGAAGAAATAAAATCCTGTTCATCCTGTTAATCCTGTCTAAATAAAGATAGTATTTAGTAAAATATAATTTTAACTGCAACGGACATTTTCATGGTAAAAGTAGTTAATTGCACAGGTTGGGATTTTCCATGATTAAAATAAAAAACTATCTTTCTCCGGAGCCAATTAAATGGTCGAATTATCCTGGATGGATAAGTCTTTATTTAATTTTTATTCAATTTTTCACTGGCCTTTTACTGTTATTGTATTATCGTCCAACTATATCTGAGGCCTACGAATCAGTTCAGCAGATTACCGAGATACTTTCTTTTGGTTGGCTTATAAGAGGAATCCATATTTGGGCGGTACATCTGCTAATTCTCTTTTTGCTTGTCCATATAATACAAAAATTTATTACCCATAGTTATTTTTCCGCTTCCAAAATCACCTGGGTTTTAGGGTGCGGGATGCTGGTTTTAATAGGGTTTTGGGGGGCAACAGGACAATTGTTGACCTGGACACAAAATTCCTACTGGACTACTACTTTTGTAACTCAAATTCCTACAGCCTTTCCTTTTTTGGGAAATTTTATTAAAATCCTCACCCGTGGGGGAAATGAGATTACTCAATTTACCTTATCTCGTTTTTACGCCCTGCATATTTTCATTATCCCTTTAATTTTTCTTTTCTGTTGGGGGTTTCATGTTTTTTCAGCAAAACATACTCTC
Source organism: Pseudomonadota bacterium (assembly GCA_030605265.1). Taxonomy (GTDB): domain Bacteria; phylum SZUA-182; class SZUA-182; order DTGQ01; family DTGQ01; genus JAUWIR01. The sequence continues at coordinate 4,707 of JAUWIR010000316.1, forward strand.
TTGCCCCAAGATCTGCTTTCTCATGTTTTAGCCCTTCTCATTTTGCTGGCTATGCTCTTCTCTTTTACCACCTTTTCCCCCCCTTGCCTTCTTGAGAAAGCAAATCCCTTTAAAACTCTTTTGAATATTAAACCTGCATGGTATTTCCTGGCATCATATGAAACATTTGAATTTTTTCAAAATATCTTTTTTAGCGGCTCACAGGTAGGGTATTTTTTGGGATATCTATTTCAATTTGGGATATATTTTCTTTTTTTACTAATCCCTTTTTTAGCTCCTTCTTTTCTTCGGAATCGTAAATGGACATATTCTTTGGCAGCGTCCGGAATTATTTTGTTTTTTGCCTTAACTTTCTTGGGTTACTATCGATGAGGGAGAAAAAAAACAAATCACTGAAGGGTATTATCCTGCTCATTATTATTCTTATCATCTTCAGTCCTTCTTATCGATTGGCTGAAGCAGCCCGAGAGAATCAGTGTGTTGATTGTCATAAAAAATTGCCTGATGACCTGGATAACCTGGCTGAAAGCTTTGAAGAATGGGAAAGGAGCATTCATGCCACTATCCCGGTTTATTGTGACAAGTGCCATGGTGGAGACCCAAATAGCCCTCTGAAACCGGAGATTGGGCAATTAGGCTTTAAAGGGGCGCCAACGAAAGAGCAGGTCCCTGCTCTTTGTAATGAGTGTCATGCCAATCCTCGGTATATGAGGGAATATGATATTCGGATTGACATGGAAAATCAATACGGCAATAGCAAGCATGGACGCAAACTTCTTGAAGAGGGAAATCTTGAAGTGCCCAGTTGTATTGATTGCCATGGAAAACATGAAATTAGAATTATTGACGACCCAAAATCACCGGCCAATCATTTTAATATTGCCAAAACTTGCGCTCAATGCCATTCAAATAAGGAACTTATGAAAAAATATGGCCTTCGGAGCGACCAATTCTTTCAATATAAAAGAAGCTATCATGGCCAGATTCTCTATGGTAAATTTGAGGGGAAAAATCCACGATTAGCTCCCTCTTGTCC
>JAUWIR010000083.1 GCA_030605265.1 Pseudomonadota bacterium
CGATGTCTTCCTTAGCTGATATCAACGAAACTTTAAAAACAATTACCAATCGGCACAGCGTAAGATTATTTACTCATAAAACAGTTAAGGGAAGTGATATTAAAACCATTCTACAAGCTGCCAATGAAGCCCCCTCTGCTCATAATCAGCAGTCATGGAAATTTATTGTTCTCAGGGGAGAAAAGAAACAAGAATTAGCTAATGTAGTAAATTCAAAAGCACTTACCTTTCCAAGACCCTCTTCAGCACTTCTTCGAATGGCCTCTCGCAGCATTTTAAGTTCACCCATAGTAATTGCCGTGGCCAATACCGGAGAATTAATTAAGCATGGAACGAAGCTGTTTAAAGTGGAAAAAGAAATGGCCAAGGATTTTTTCCGCACCATGGAAATACAAAGCTCTGCTGCCGCAGTGGAAAACATGCTTTTAGCTATCACTTCGCTTGGGCTTTCCTCAGTGTGGTTGGGAATTCTTTTTTTAATAAAAGATGATATTTTACGGTTCCTCGGAGAACCTGAGGGTGAATTTATGGCTTTAGTTCCTGTCGGATATGCAAAAAATCCCGGCAAAACGCCACAAAAAAAATCTGTTGAAATGATGGTAAAATTTCTCGATTAGTAATTATTCCATTCCCATTCGTCTTTATCCCAATCACTTTCAAGAATACTATTCCCATACAGCAATTTATCATCTCCTTTTTTAGCCATGTCTTGAAAAGCTTGATCCCATCCCTCTCTATATACAATGTAACTACCATACTTTGTTCTTTTCGTCAATAATTAAAAAGATGAAGCCAAATTGTTAAGTTCGGAGCTTAGATTATAAAGAAGCATAATCCGGTTTAATAAAAAAAGCACCTCAGATAGTACCCCCCTTTCCTGCTATCTGAGGTGCCAACACCGGCCACCATAGAACAAGGCCGGCTTTCTTAAAAAGATTTGAGCTAACATTCATATTATTAATAAGTCAAGGACCATTTATCACCCCCCTTTTCCATTTTGAGTTAACAATTAGTTTAATATAATCAGTTTGTATTGCCATATAAAGCAAAAGGTATGCCAATTCTTTTTATTCAGTTAACATATTGATTAATATAGACCAATCTAAATACAAATATTTTTTATTCGACAAAATTGTTTGGGGGGTCTAACCTCAGAAAGAAAACACCATAATATTTTCAATCAAATCGGGTATTTCTTTTCTCTGGTCAGAATCGACAATTATGGAAGATACACCATGCGTTATGTTACATAAAGAATTTCAGTAGTGTTTAAAAGTTAACTGTCAACTGTAAACAGCTTCCGGCAATTTTACTCTTGCCTTTCACCAGTCCTTTGTATATCATTTAGCAAAATACTTTTTTAATGATTAGATATTTCTTACCTTTCTCTATAAATTATATATTTAAACACTTATAACACACTTATAAGGAGATACGTATGGCTTACAGAGAATACAACGCTCGTATTGGAGGAATAAATCACTGGTTATTTGCTCAAGAGGATTTTGATCATATTATTTCTCGCCCCTTTAGAGGGGAACAATACGATAAGGTCATTAACGGCTCAGGAGTGGTCAAGGGTGAGCAGAAATACCCCAAGGGATTTCAGGATGTCATCATCCCGGAACTTAAGAAACGCGCGGACTTTTTCGGGGAAATCCCTGCACTCAAGGCAATCAAAACAACTGAGAGTAAAGTCTTAACCGTGTTAGTTGGAGATAAGGATGATCCTAAAGTTGCCGCCTCCCGCAGCTATGTTGGCATGAAATCAGCCACTACAAAGCTGTCAGGCTTGTCCAGTATGGTGGAAGAGCTGCCCTCTATGATAACCCCTCATGAAATGTATGAAAAACTGGACATGTGGAACAAGGACAGCTCGATTGCTATTCTGATGTTTCAATTACCCTTTGGCGGAAGGGCCGGTCAGATAATCGACACGACAACTCTCTGTAATCGGATTAATACCACCAAAGACGGCGACGGGCTCAATCAGGTCACTTTGGGGCTTATGTCCTTAGGCGCCGAACGATATTATGATTGTTGCACACCCAGTGGTATGCTTGATTTAGCCAGTGTTTATCTTTATAGAGAAAGAGGTATCAGACTTCGACCGGATGGAATAGCCAGTTTTGCCGGATTGGAGGTCTTGGTTTCCGGAAGGAGCGCCATAGTTGGAGAACCACTCTTTAATATGCTTAAGCGTTTTGATGCTACAGTTCTGGGTCCACTCCATACGCGCACGGGATCAGGCGGGAGTATAGATAAAAAAACCCAAGCCAGAGTCTATACTGAACTTTCACAGCGAGCGGATATTATCTTTTCCTGCATGGGATTTCATCCTTATAAAATTCATTCTGATACTGAATATTTCTTCACCTCGGATATGCTGAAAGAAGGCTGTTTGATCATTGATGCAGCCACCTCTTTTAGAAAAGATGGAAAAAGGCCCTATGGAGATGTCGAGCCAACGGCCCGCTCCAAAGCAGCTGCCTATACTCTAGAGACCGGCGGTGTCGGGCCTGCTACAGTAACCAAGCTGGTGCATCAAGGTTGGCGCGGAATGTTATATCAAAATATTGAGAAGGTCAGAAAAGCCCTGGAAGACAATCAAGCAATAGTGAAATCAACTTTTAGCAAATTGCTGGCCTCTTATGCTCAGGTTAGTGAAACTGAGGCTGAAGAAAATGCTGAAAAACTCTATCAAAGGGCCATCCATCCGGAAAGTCACCCAGTGCATGCAGTGGATGCCTTAGAGGCTATTTTCCCCGAGCTTATGGCAAAATAACTATTGGTTCATAATTCAGACAGGATTAACAGGATTGGAACAGGATCTTCTTCTGCTTATCCTGTGCTATCTTGTAAATCCTGTCTACTAATATAGCTTTTTAACCCCGATAAAATGTATTAAAGTAAGATTTATATCTTTGGCCGAAATATGGATGCCCTTGACACCTCCTTTTTCCTCTTACAAAAAAGCCCACTGCAGCTACAAATTGGAAAGCCTTTGTCAAAAGAGGAACAAAGAGAGAAAGAAGAAAAGGCCATTTTATGCAAAAATTGCCATGGGGCGGTTACCAGCCAAAGCTCTGTTATAGAAGTCAATGGAAAGCATCAGCATAGCTTTTTTAATCCTGCGGGCCTTATTTATGAGATCGGGTGTTTCTCAGATGCCGGAGGATGTATCACTTATGGTGACTTTAGTTATGATTTTTCATGGTTTCCCGGATATGCCCGGAATTATGCTTTATGCAAATCCTGTTTATTACACCTTGGATGGTATTTTCATACCGAAAATAAAAAAAATTTCTTTGGCCTCATTAAAAAATATCTAATAGAAGCCTAAAAGACACCTATCGCTCATACTAATCCGCTTTTACCCTCTTTTATCCGCTACAGTGGATAGTTTTCTTTTTTTCTTGGTAGGTGATGGTACAGGTTCAAAGGTAAAGACGAGAGTACCTGCGTCTTCCTTTATATTCACTTTCCCACCATTCATCATTTCCCCGAATAAAATTTCATCTGCCAATTTTCGTCGGATCTTTTTATCAATAAGGCGCCCCATTGGCCGGGCGCCAAACTTGCGATTGTAGCCGTTTTGAGCCAGCCATTTCCTGACCTCTTCTGATAACACCAGGTGTACTGCCTTCTTCATCAGTTGATCTTCCAGTTCAGCCACAAATTTATCAACCACCTGATCAATCACCTCCGGTGTAAGGTGATTGAAAGCAATCCAGGCATCAAGCCTGTTTCGAAATTCAGGCGGGAAAATTTTCTCGATAACGGATTTTCCATCCTGGCTCCCCGGGACGGTCCCAAAGCCGATATCACCTTTTTCCACCAGAAAGGCACCGGCATTTGTGGTCATGATCACGGTAATATTACGAAAATCAGTCTTACGGCCATTATGATCGGTGAGGGTAGCATGATCCATAATTTGTAAGAGGATATTGAAAAGGTCGGGATGTGCTTTTTCTATCTCATCCATCACCAATACTGCATGTGGGTTTTTGATGACCGCATCAGTCAACAATCCTCCCTGATCAAAACCGACATATCCGGGAGGAGCGCCAATTAATCGGGAGATTGAATGCTTTTCCATATACTCACTCATATCAAACCTGATAAACTCAACACCAAGCACCCTGGCAAGCTGGCGAGCTAATTCTGTTTTGCCGACTCCTGTGGGGCCTGAGAACAGAAAACTTCCCACTGGTCGAGTAGGAGGGCCGAGCCCGGCCCGTGACATCTTAATAGCGGATACTAAACTCTTTATGGCCTGGTCCTGACCATAAATCACTAATTTAAGGTCACGCTCCATGTGCTGAAGTTTCGTGCGATCACTAGTGGAAACAGTTTCTGAGGGGATCCTTGTCATTGTGGAGACAACCTGTTCAATATCTTTGGGTTTGATCAACTTCTTTCGCCGTCCTTCCGACCATAACCTGGCGGCGGCGCCGGCTTCATCAATAACATCAATGGCTTTATCAGGGAGAAAACGATCATTCATATATTTATGGGCCAGCTCTGCTGCGGTCTGCAGTGAGGAATCAGTATAACTTACCTTATGATGCTCCTCATAGTAACCCTTTAGGCCGCATAAAATTTTATAGGTTTCTTGAACTGAGGGTTCTTTGATCTCTATTCTTTGAAAGCGCCTGGCTAAGGCCCTGTCTTTTTCAAACACATTGTTATAATCCTCAAAGGTTGTTGAGCCGATACAACGCAGTGCACCATTGGATAAAACCGGTTTAAGAATATTGGAGGCATCCAAAGTACCCCCACTTACCGCACCGGCGCCAATTATGGTATGAATCTCATCTATAAAAAGGATGCGATTAGGTTTATCCACCATCTCTTTGATTACCGCTTTTAGCCTTTGTTCAAACTGTCCGCGAAATTTGGTACCGGCAATCAAAGCCCCCAAGTCTAAAGCATAAATTTCCGCCCCTTTAAGAATTTTCGGCACCTGGTCGGCATAAATAGCCATGGCCAGTCCCTCTGCCATAGCGGTTTTTCCAACACCAGCTTCTCCCACAAAAATCGGATTGTTTTTTCGTCGACGACACAGCACCTGCATTGCTCGGTGAAGCTCGGTTTGGCGTCCAATTAAAGGATCAAGTTTTCCTTCAGCAGCACGTTTCACTAGATTAATTGTATAGATTTTTAAAGGATCTTTCTTTGAAGAACTCCCCCCCTCCCCTTCCGTACCCTTTTTCTTTGAAGGCGCTGAAGGGTCCGATCCTTCTTTGCTCACTCCATGGGAAATATATTCAAGGACATCCAGCCTGTTTACCCCTTGCTTTTTCAGAAGATACACAGCAAAGGATTCAGGTTCTCTGTACATGGCCGCCAGCACATCCCCTGCGTCAATCTCTCTTTTGCCGCTTGACTGCACATGAATAGCCGCCCGTTGTAAAACACGCCTGAGCCCAATGGTCTGGGATTCTTCAAGATCAACCCCGTCAGGTACTTTGGGCTGATCCTCCAAATACTCTTCAATCTCACCTCTCAACTTCTTTAAATTAACGCTACAATTCTTCAGGATATCCGCCCCCCGGGGGTCATCTAAAAGAGCGAGGAGAAGATGTTCTAAAGTGAGTAATTCATGCCGCCTATGGCGAGTTTCTTGTATTGCTCGAGCAAAAGTTCGTTCCAACTCTCTTGAAATCATTCCGGCTCCATACTGCAGCGGAGGGGAAATTCACTCCGCCGCGCTAATTCTGTTACCTGGGCTATTTTAGTTTCAGCCACTTCAAAGCTATATACTCCAGCCACTCCAAGGCTATTATGATGCACCTGTAGCATAATTTTTACTGCTTCTCCCTGAGAGTGATGGAAAATAGTCATCAGTACCTGCACTACAAACTCCATGGTAGTATAATTATCATTATGTAACAAGACCTTATATAAACTAGGCTCTTTTACCTTTTTCTCAGCTTCGGTAAAGACCGAAGCATCGCCTTCATTTTTTTCTTGGCAATCTGTTTGTTTATTCTCTTTTACACTCATATTTTCTCATCAGGTTAAAAAGAATTAAAAATGATGATAAATTCTTTTCCCTAGAAAAATGATAATTTATTCCTACCTAAATTGTCAATAGAGATAATTTTTCTTTGTGTTATTATCGTGATATTATGGCGGGTAAAAAATATTAATAATTACGATATGTTTCTTTTAGATAGAAAGGAAAACCGAATTTGGCATCTTTCATACACCACGAAAAGTAGTTTACACTCATGACTTTATATTTTCCCCTGTATATTCTTTATCCGACGGGTTACTTCTTTTGCTTTTTGATGAAAACTATATTTTTCCAGAAACTCCTGATACTTTTCAAGGGCCTTATTGTAATCTTTTAATTTTTTTTCATAGAGATCTCCTGCCTCAAAAAGCCGAAGGGGAGCTTTTTCATACACAGGATAAAGGGTAGCTATTTTAATGTATATCTCTGCTGCTGATGCATAATCCTTTAATTTCGTTTTGTAGATTTGGCCTGCCTCTTCAAGTGCTTCAATACTTCCAGGATTTTCCGGATATTTATCAGCAACTTCATTGAAAATTAAAATTGCTTCAGGATAATTTTTTAACTTTGATTTATATATTTGGGCAATTGACCAGAGGGCTTCCGGGGCTTTCACATGTGTCGGATACTTATCAAACACCTGTCGATAATAACTTATCGCTTTCTGATAATCCTTATGCTTTTTTTCATTTATCTCCCCCATAGTATATAAGGCATCCGCAGCATATCCACTGCTATTGTAATTCTGGGAAACTTTCTGGAAAGTGTTCATTGCCTGTTTATAATCCCATAACTTTTGATAAAGTAACATCCCCTGCTGATAGAGTGCTGCAGGTATAAGTTGACTGTCCGGAAACACTGTGCTTAGCTTCAAATAAGCAATATCTGCCTCTCGATAATCCCTCATTTCAGAATAGGTTTCAGCTATCCACAGCAAAACACCATCGTTTCGTTTATCATCAGGAAAACGCCTGATAAATTCCCGGCATTCTTCCATAAACCACTCTCGTAGTTTGGATTGTTCCAATCTCAAAAGCATCTTTAAATATGCAAAGTACCCATCAGATGACGAGTACTTTGGAAAACCCTGATTAAATAATTGGAGCAGTTCATCTTTCTTTTTTTCATAAGCCTTTTTGGTATTTATTATCTTCATCAAAGAATCAATGCACTCTGCATTTTCCGCACTATCAGGGAACAAAAAGAGCATTTTCAGGTAGGCTGCCAGAGCAAAATCTTCTTTTCTTTTTTCCTCATAAATTTTGCCTATCATATACTGCGCTCTTCTGGCAGACTCCCCCTCAGGGAATAGAGCTAGATACTGATTTAATTCAACAAGCAAGTTATCATACAACTTCTTATCATGGAGGTTGAAGACTTTTTCCAAAAAGGTAAAAGCTTTTTCTGCATCATAGTTTGCAAGACTGATTTTAGGGATAAGAGTAAGATAAAAAGAGAGAAGTAAAAATATCACCAAACCTTTTCTTTTCATATTATTGCTCCAATGATTAAATAAAATCTGCATTCAGATCTTGATTATATTTTAAAAATCCACATTTTCACTATTCATCCAAATCAACAGATTGTAAAATTAATTATTTATTATTATTTAACATTTTTATTTATTAAAAGTAACAATTTTTTGCTAGATCAAAATTATTTATTTATTCAAGATACTAATCAAAAAAATTTTCAGGGATAATAGTAGAAAGGATGAATCCTACTTATTATCCCTGATTTATTAAAAAGTCAAAGTAAAAATAAATTGTAGTAAAATTTTTAACTTTCTATATCATCATAAAAATGCATAATTTAATAGGAATGAAAATGATTCCTGATTCAATATTCTTGCTTCCAGCCCTATGCTAAATTGAGGTGTAAAATTATAGGTGCCTCCGATAAAGATACCAAATGCATCAGCTTCCTCAATATCCCATTTTCCTTCGAAAATCTCAAGAGCATCAAGTTCATCTTCTAGTTCTTCTAGTTCTTCCAAATATTCTATAAATTCTTCATAATCTAGTTCCTCTAGATAATCTTCAAATTCATCCTCATCAAATGTGCTTTTGTCCTTAAACTCCGTCTCTCCATCCACTTTTGAGAAACAAATTCCTCCATAAAAGATAAAATTTTCTGTACCTGAATAACTTGCACCAAAAGCAAGATCATATTCTAACCAATCAACAGTTGCCTCTGCCCGAATATATTCCCCAGGGAATAACTCCATATTTAAATATTTATCATCTTCGCCTGATATTTGGGCAAACTGAAAACTAAAGCCGATTTTAAGATTATTCTGTTCATGAACAGTAACATTTAGCCCTCCTCCATAGGACAATTCCTGATCAGTCTCTAATTCAATATCATCTGCTGTTACATCAGCCATTCCTAAATTTAAATGAAAATTGAATTTATCATTAATACCATAAGCTCCTTTAATAAAATATTTACTACTTTCTACTTCATACTCAACACTATCCTCATCTTCAATATCACGTTTTAATATTTCATAATCAAACCCTATAGCAAATATGCCTTCCTCAAGTGTTGCAGTTGGATTACCTATGGTGCCGGCTACTGCTGGAGAATAAAAAAATATGAATGTAAAAAGCGTTAATAGGATAAAAAAAGTTATGGATTGCAGCAATTTCTCTTGCACGGAATTATCTCCTTTTTTCAATTAAATATACTGTTACCAAGTATCTAATTTTGTTTTTTAAACTGGTATCTTTAGTAGGCAGGCCATCCCTTTAATCAATTATTGGTCCATTTTTTATTTAAAATTTCTAAACCAATTAATTATTCAACTAATTATTTCTATTATCTTGAATGGATTTACAAATCTATTTAGGTATCAATAAGATACCTCAACTTAAGAAAAAAGGGCAAGTAAGTAAGGTTAATTCTATATTTTCTACCTACCCGCCCCCATTTGTTAAATAAAATTTTAGATAAATTTGATACAATATTTCATATTAAAATAGAAATCCCAGCAAAAAGGAAATTGATGTCTCAGTAATAAATCTTCCTTCAAGGCCGATATTGATTTGAGGTGTAATGTTGTAATTTCCACCTATTATGATTCCAATGGAATCACTCTCCTCAACATCAAAACTCCCTTCCATTTCTTCTAGATCTTCTTCGTCAATCCATCCGTCTTCGATAAGTTCTTCAATGATCGCTTCTTCTGCTTCAGAAAGACCCGTTGCGTCACTAGTTATCTCACCGTCAAATTTTGAATACATTAATCCGCCATATACACTTAAATTTTCCTGGATCTGATAACCGGCAGTGAAAGCAAGATCATACTCCATTGCTTTTAATTCTACTTCTTCAGTCCATGTAATTTCCTCATCAAAAGCATCTTCTGATTGTTTATTTTCCTCAGTACCGCTAAAACTATTAGCTTGTAAACATAACCCAAACTTTAATTCTCCCGTATCATAAATAACCGCGTTCAAGCCGACCCCGTAGGAAAATTCAGAATCACCTTCAAAACCTTCTACTTCTAATGTGCTCATTCCTAATTTAGCGAATACACCAATCTTTTCAGTTATACCGTAAGTGCCCTTAACTGAATAAGTATTTCTTTCCAATTCCACTCCATCACCATCATCATCTTCACCCTCAATATCTCTTTTGGCCATATCAAGATCAAGCGCCACACCAAATTTTCCTTGCTCTATAGCTGTTGCATCACCGATAGTTGCAGCATTAACAGGTGAATGTAAAAGTAATAACATAGCTGCAGCAATACAAATTGATAATATTTTCCCTAATGTTCTTTCCATTTTAAATCTCCTTTTTCCTATTAATATATATTGACAAACATTAAGTAGTTACTTATCTTTTTTAATTCAAATAAAGTTATAGTAATTTTTTGCTATATGTCCTCACCTCCCTTTCCTGAAATAAAAACCGCCAATATATTATTAAATGAATTACATGGAAGAAAAATTTGAATATTTCAAATGAGTGTAATGGATACTGGTGATGATAAGTAAAACCAAATTCGGATATACTGTATTATATATCAATATTTATTGTCAAGTAAAATTTCTAAAAGGATTCAAACAAGGATACCATCTTACTATTTAACAGGATTTAACTACCTGATATTTTTGTATAAAACATAATTGATGAATTCGTAAAAAGTAAAAGGTTAAAAGTAAAAAGTTAAAAAAAGTCTATATGTGGTATAAATATTATTAAAATCATCCTATTATATAGGCTTTTCACATTTTACTTTTCACTTTTTACGAAATTATCATAATTAGTAAATCCCCCCCCACAATCTCCTTTTGGGGGAAGGCATCCGGTTTCAATATGGTTACAACTTTCTTTTTGCTGATGTAAATATTCCACTTAAAAAAGATATTCAAATATTGATTCTATCGGGAGTGGTAAGGGTAAAGATAGGCTTAATCCTATCATCTCGTCTTCCTTTCCCCTGGTTATGTAAAAATTTCTTTGAAAAAAAACAAAAGCCATCAGGCTTTGTAACCTAACGGCTGGGAATCATCAATATATCAACAAATTTAAAAAAAAGCAATATAGAAATATTTGTAATAGTTCACCACGGAGACACAGAGACACTGAGAAATGATTTTAGAAAAAAAACTTACAAAGCAGATAATTGGGGCAGCGATAGAAGTACATCAGCATTTAGGCCTTGGCCTATTAGAGTCAGTTGATACAATAGCACCAATTCACGAGGCACAATTGTTAACCTATTTGAGATTATCCGGGATGAAGGTTGGCCTTATTATAAATTTTAATATGCCTATTTTAAAAGAGGGAA
>JAUWIR010000269.1 GCA_030605265.1 Pseudomonadota bacterium
CGGGACAGTATAATTTAATTGTCTCAATTTTAAGACTGTCCATAATTAGGGCTGATGCCCATAATGGTTGGAAAGGCTTAATCCCTTATATATACTGGGTGTCCCGCCTTACGTCGGTAGCCTGATTTCCTTAGATGACCTAATTATGCTATGAAGGGGTATGAAGAAAGGGTGTTTTTGTTATTCTTTAAAAAGTGATAGGAAATGAGATTTTTATTTATACCCATAATGCCGGTAAAATTTAAAAAATTTTACAATGAATTTAAAAATGAATCCTTTAAAATCTTGGATGTGGGATGCGGAAATCACTCCCCGGCCCAAACAAAAAAATGGTTTAAGAATTGCGAGTATTATGGAATTGATCAAGATGCTTATAATAATGATGATTCTGATTTTGCATTGATGAATAAATTTTATAGAATTGATTTATCTCGAAATATCACAGAATTGGATGAGGTGCCTAATAATTTTTTTGATATAGTAATAATTAATCATGTTATTGAACACTTACCTAATGGCCACGAAGTTCTTTTGGAATTAATTAAGAAAATAAAAATTGGAGGGAAAATTTATATTGAATTTCCGTCCATAAAATCACTGTCATTACCAAGTATGCATGGTGCACTAAATTTCTGTGATGACCCAACACACGTTAGACTTTATAGCTTAAAGGAAGTGGCAAATATCTTATTAAGTAATAATTTTAAAGTGCTAAAAGGGGGAACCCGAAGAGACTGTTGGAGAATAATTTTATTTCCTATAACCGTATTATACCTTTTTTTGTTATATAGGAGGCTTTCAGCAGGTGCATTCCAGGATCTTGTAGGTTTTGCCAAATATGTTTATGCCGAAAAAATGCCAATAAGAAGATGAGAAGTGAAATATTTCCTTAAGCCACCATTAGATATATATTCATCCGTAGAGGGCGACTTTTTTCAGGGCTATAAAACGTATGCTGAATATAACTATTTAAGACCTGGAATCACTTCGTACATAAAAAGAAAACATCTTGAATTAGCCCTAAAAAAAAGCCACAAATGGTTTTATATTACTAATGCTATTGAAATCGGTTGTGCGGACGGTGTATTTATACCATCGTTGTCAAAGTATTTTACCCATGTTGTTGCTATCGATAAAAATCCTCACAACATTAAAATTTCACAGAGTTTAGTGAATACCTGCTGTTTAAATAATGTTGAATTGTTTTGTAATGATGGATTAACAATTAATGAAATCAGGGCAAAAATAGCTTTCCGAAAATATCATGTATTATATTTATTAGAAGTTATAGAGCATGTAGGGGATAAAGCAAATTTTTATGGATCTAAAATATCTTTTTTAAAAGAGATAAGCACCTTAATTGAGAGAGAAGAGGGTATTATAGTGATGACGATGCCTAAAATGGTTGGCATTCCTTTTCTTATTCAACGGATAGGATTAACATTGCTAGGTTTACACAGAGAACCAATTTCCATGAAGAATTTCTTTAAAGCCGTTTTTTTAAATAATGCAGATGGTTTAGAATCGCTATGGGAGCCCCAAAAACACATTGGATTTAATCATTTAATACTAGAAAAATGTCTTAAGAAAGAATTTTCTATCTTAGAGAAGAAAGATTTACTATTTCAAATTATGTATGTTTTAAAATGAAAACCTATAAATATAGATGAGCAAGATAAAGGTTTCAATAATTATACCAGTTTATAATGCAGAAAAAACTTTGGAGAATCTAATCGAAGCTTGCTTAAATCAGGATTATCCAAGAGATGATCTTGAAGTCATCCTTGTAGATGATGGTTCAGTAGATCGAAGCCGCGAAATCATAGGAAGATATACGAATCGTGGAATTAAATATATTTCTCAGGAGAATAGCGGCCCGGCAAGGGCAAGAAATACTGGGTGGAAGAAGTCTTGTGGAGATATAATTTGTTTTACTGATGCTGATTGTGTGCCGGAAAAAGGATGGGTGTCTAAATTGGTCGCCGGCTACATTTCTGACGAGATAGGCGGTATAGGGGGATCTTATGGAATAATAAATAAGGACAAAATACTCCCTGCTTGCATTCACCAGGAAATCAGGGAGAGACATTTAAAGATGCCAAAGGTAGTGAATTACCTGGGCACTTTCAATGTATCGTATAGGCGGGAGGTACTAGAGAGGGTAGGGGGATTTGATGAATCTTTCAGGCAAGCCAGTTGCGAAGATACTGACCTGTCCTATAGAGTGATAAAGAAGGGATATAAATTAATTTTTAATCATGACATAAAAGTGGCTCACCACTATCCTGAAGCCTTGATAAAGTATCTAAAACATCAACTCATTCATGGTTACTGGAGAATGAAATTATATCGATATCATCCGGATATGGTAAAAGGCGATGTGTATAGCGGGGTTTTTGATTATATTCAACCGCCACTTTTCTTATTAACGCTGGCAATTTTCCCCCTTATTTTTATCACTTCTTTTAAATTTCTTTTTTTTTCTCTTATTTCAATAGAGATGCTGTTACAATTTCCCTTCTCTTTGAAAATAATCGCCCGGACTCAGGAAAAGAGATATTTATTTTTAGCTCCTATCACCTTCCTGAGAGGTTTTTCCAGGGCAGCAGGAATGTTCTTAGGGGTGACTGGATTTAAAAGAAAATAAGTGCTACTTCAATGCAATCACAATGGAATAAATTTTGGGACACAAACAGAAATAGTCAATTTATCAGGACAAGTTGGTCTAAGAGGAGAATTATTTCTATTCTTAATCGTTATAGAGGTGAAGATGTTGACGCACTTGATGCAGGTTGTGGAAGCGGCTTTTTTTCATCTTATTTTATCTCCTGTGGTTGTTCTACTTACTGCCTTGATTATTCGTCAACAGCCTTGGAGATAACAAGGGAGCAAACACAAAATAGTGCACAAGATTATATATTAGGAGACCTCCTCGATAACAATCTCGTGAAAAAATATGAGAACCGGTTTGATTTAATCTTTACTGATGGACTATTTGAGCATTTTTCAGATAATGACCAAGATATCATTCTTAATAACTTTAAAATCATGAAAAAGGAAGAGGGAAAGATAATAACCTTTGTTCCCAACAGGTTTACTTTATGGACTGTAATCCGCCCCTTTTATCTTCCCGGGATTAAAGAGAAGCCGTTCACCATAAGGCGTCTAAAAAGGCTGCACCAGAAAAATAAATTGGTAATTGAAGAATGGGGAGGGATTAACGTTATACCGGCCCGATATTCTCCTGATTACTTAATTGGCAAATATTTAGGGATGTTGCTTTATTGTGTTGCCCACTAATATGGATATAAAAAAGATCGATAAGGGTCTGGCCCTTATATTATTATTTGTCTTCCTGGTGTTTATTACAGGGGCGCTTACTGAGCTTAAATTCAGCGACGAGATCTGGCATTTCTGGTTTGCCAAGGAATGGTTTCAGTTAGGTCGGCGGCCCATATACAATCATCTGGTTGATACTATAAAAGAATTTGGATGTATTAGATACTATATCACTGCCCCCTTATGGCATTTCGGCCTTGCCTATCTGTCAAAAATTTGGGGAAATTTTTCTCAAAATTTTGCTCAATTTTACCAGACATTATTCTATTTTTTATTAATAGCCAATACGTATCTTTTGGCAAAAGAACTTTACGGCACCATAGCTGCCCGCTGGGCAGCGCTTATTGTTGCTACCATCCCTCTATTTGTCAGCTTTGGAGTCCTTTTCTTTCTAGACCTGCCCATAGCTGCGTGGAGCCCTCTATTACTTTTTTTTATGGCAAAAAGAAAATATTTTCTAACAGGGATAGTGATGGCTATAATGTTTCTTACCAAGAGGCATGCCTATTTTCTCTTTCCAGCCATAGCAGCCTTGACATTCCTTTCTCTTCAATCACATCATTTAGAATTCAAGGCCTCTGGGATAAAATTTTTTTTAGTAATATCCCTGGTAGTAGCATTGATCACTCTGCCTGACTTTATTTTTAAATATAAATATCTTGGAGGATTTCAATTAGAGATTGGCATTATTCAAAGGACTATCCGGAATTTAGACAACTCAATAAGGACCTTAAACAAAAAATTAAAAAAAATAATCTCAGCCCAAAATGTAGCTTTAGCTGAAAATATTAGTCCTAAGCTTCAAAAACATAAAATTAGGGAAATTAACTATATGCCTTCCAATATGATAAATCAGCCTCTCAATGTCCCCAAGTATCTTGGGATACCTCTGCTTTTGCTCCTCCTCCTCTTTATAGTCAATATCAGAAGACTATTTGAAATAAAGGACCTTATCCTCATTCTGCCTATAATTATCTACCTGCCTCTTTTCCTTATTATATTAAAAGAGTCGCTTGGCGTAAGGTATTTGGCGCCAATCCTTCCTTTAGCTGTGGTACTGGTGAGTAAGTTATTCCTTCCTAGAGAATATTCCCCCCAACCCTATTGGGCAAACAAAGGATTACGACAATTAGTTTTATTTCTCTGTATTCTCCAGTTTGTTTCTACCCTTGTCTTTGTCTATATGAGTAGGCAGATTAGCCCTGCTGAAAGGAACGCTATACAGTATATAAAGAATAACATTTCCCTTGATTCAAGAATCCTTACGCCTGATGAGCTTTTTGTCTCATATTATACCCAAAGAGCAACCTTTTGGAAAGATCGTTCACCCTTTACTGCCGATTTTTTTACTGTGTTTTGGGATAGTAAGGAAAAGATAAGAACAGGTTTACAGAAGCACGGGATTGACTATATGGTGATAAGGAAAGAAAGAATTTATGATGATACAAAGATAAGATATAGAATGGGAGGGGGATTTCCGCAATCCTTTGTGGAAAGATTGCCTGAAATTGATTTTATAAAGGTTTTTCAAAATGAAGAAGTGAGTATATGGGGGGTGAATTATTGAGGGTAGGAATTAATGCTCTATTCCTTGTGGCGGGCGAGGGAGGCGGGCTTGAGAGATACTTAAGAAACTTAATTAAGGCCCTTCAAAAAATTGATCACACACATGAATATATTATTTTTACGAATAGGGATAATACAAGGACCTTCAATCTTGGCAATGGAAATAATTTTACAGAATATTACTCTCCTGTTTCAGCTCGTTTTCGCATAGCTAAAATATGCTGGGAGCAAATGGTTTTACCTTCTTTAGTAAAAAAAAATAATATAGATATCCTTCTTTCTCCCGGCAATATACATCCACTTTTCGTTTCTTGCCCTTCCATTGCTATTATGCACGATATTATTCCCTTTGTTTGGTCCGTAAATTACAGTAAAATAGAACTTTATTCATTAAAAATTTTATTCTATTTTACTGCCAAAACAGCTACCAAGATCATCACTGATTCAAAAAGTTCTCAAAAACAGATCCGCAATCGCTTTAACATCTCACCTGATAAAATTACTGCTATCTATTTAGGGTGTGATGAAAAATTTCTCTCCTATCAAAGTTCCCTAAGAGATAAAAAAAGAGTTAAAGAAAAGCTGGGAATCACAAAAGATTTTATCCTCTGTACGGCACCAACAAGACCATATAAAAACATTGGCCGTTTGTTATCAGCATTTCATCTCTTAAAAAGGAAATATAAAATCAAAGAATGCCTTGTAATTGCAGGTTTGCCGGGACGCGATTATAAATATCTGCTTACAAAGGTGAAGGGCTTAAGACTCGAAGAGGAGGTTATGTTCACCGGTTTTGTATCAGATGACGATTTGCCTGCTTTATATTCAGCTGCCTCTATTTTTGTATATCCCTCACTTTATGAGGGATTTGGTCTGCCTTTACTCGAAGCTATGGCCTGCGGCACACCAGTTGTGGTATCTAATTCTACTTCTTTACCGGAAGTTGTGGGAAATGCTGGAGTGCTTTTTAACCCAACCTGCCAGGAGGAAATGGCTTGTGGAATATATAACATATTGATAAACAAACAATATCAAGATCAGCTAATTGATAAAGGAAAACAGAGGGTAAAACAATTCACTTGGGAGAAAACAGCATCGGAAATTCGAAAAGTATTAAACCTTACCTAATCGATTCCAATGCAGCATTGTATCCCCCCAGTAAGTAATTTTTCCTTTTTTAGCTTTTTCTATAATCTTTTATAAATCTGCCTGAAATGGGGTAATCCCTTAACATAAAATGGAATTTATTATTGCTTATATAATCATTAAGATTTGCCTAATTTTTAATGGCAATTTTTTTGTATATATGAACCACGGGGCTGGTTCAGTTTGGTGCAAATATTAAAAATATTATAAATATTATAAATATTATAAATATTATAAATATTAAATAATAGTGGACAAGTATCGAAATATTTCAACCTGTGCAATTAGGGTGACGTAATCAATTTGATATATAATTAAGTTAATCATAATATATTATTCAAAACAGTAGACATCACTCTTTAAATAATATACCTTAATGATGGCAAAATTTAAAAACCATAAAAAGAGGGGAGCCATCATGGGTAATTATCAAA
>JAUWIR010000336.1 GCA_030605265.1 Pseudomonadota bacterium
ATATATAAAAGAGCAAAAAAGCAAGGGCTTCATCAAAAACAATTGCCGTTCGAGTATTGAACAGCAAACTTGAACGCAGAGAAAAAGGATAAAGGGGGTGAGATCGTATTGGATAATCAGAGGAACCACAGCCGACATATGGGTCCCATAGAGGAATTTTCCCCTTGGAGATCTGTTCTTGGTAGAAGTGTAATTTTGAATATTGTTGGGTGTAATTGTCTGCTTGAGGAGTATTTGCAAAACCGGTAGGTAGGGCCTTATGAAATTGGTATCTAAGAAAAAATGCGCAAATTAAGATAATAACCGCAAAATAACTCAAATAAAAAATAATTTTTGATTGATCTTGAATCGCCCCATCTTTTTTTAACCTAAGGCGCATCTATCCCCCTTTAAAAGCATTTCCCAATTTATTTTTTCCAGCAAGGTGGAAGACCTTTATGGTTAATTATTTACAATTTTTTATAAATAATATCGGGTATATGGTAGTGTCGTCGGTTTAAGACAACCCCCAGAATACGCACTGAGCCATAGAGGACCTCGGTTGCTCGTTGAATAATCTCTTTCCTTGTCCTGTCAGCTTGTACAACAAGAATAAGGCCGTCCATTTTTGATCCCAGCAGTACTGGGTCCGGATAGGCATTAATAGCACAGGTATCAAATAAAATATAATCAAATTTTTCCCTGAGTTCTTGGACAGTATCCTTTAATAGGCTGGACTCGAATAAGGAAATGTGGTTTCCTGAAACTCTGCCGGAAGTGATGATGGAAAGGTTGGGAATTTTGCATGAGTGAATTACATTTTCCCAGGCCTTCATCCCTGAGAGCACCTCTGCTAATCCTCCATTTTTGGGGAGGCTAAAAAAACTGTGTAAATGGGGAAACCGAAGATTAGCATCAACTAATAGTACTTTGGCATTTTCAGTGGCGGCTAAAGTGATGGCAAAATTTATGGCTACTGTTGATGCACCCTCTCGGCGATTTGAACTGGCAAACATGATACTTTGTATGTTTATTGAGGTATTAGCCAAAAAGAGGTTGTTCTTTATCTTTTGATATTCCTCTATCATTGTGGATGGGGCTATGGTTTTTTTTCTGGATTTTGGGAGAAAAGGATCGAAATATTTTTTTATTCTTGGTTTTTCTTCAGAAGAGGGACCTAAGATTTCATAATGATTGAAGTGATTTTTTTCTTTTGTTTGATAATAGCTACTCATTTTCTTTTCTCTTGGAAAAGGGGGCTTCATTTCCGGCCGCTCTTTTTTTTCTTGATTTGATTTTTCTTTGCTTTCTTCCAATAATGCAGTTTGCTGATTTTGTGCTTTTAATCGCTCTTTTGCCGGCTCTTTTATTTGTTCTTCCGCTTGTTCAATTACTTGCTTTTTGGGTTGCTCTTTTACTCGTTCTTTTGTTTGTATTTTTTCTTGATCTTTTTTCAGCTTTTCCATTGGGGGAGAAAGGGGAGAAATTGGAGAAAAGGGAGCTCTACTGTCTTGAGTTTTTATTTCATTGTCTTGATGGTTCGGATACTCTTTTATAGGTGATAAAGGGCCCATTTGAGGTTGATGATGGGCGCTGTGGCGGCTTTGGCTTTCTGAGGTAAAAGGTCGCCCCATGGTGGTTGACGGGCCTTTGGTCAGGCAAGGTAAATCAATAAACTGATAACGCATATCTTCATAAACTGCAGGAAGGCATCTAATGACACTTTGATCGATGAATTGTTGTTGTTGACTGAATCCGAGAAGAAGCGTCCTATCGCAAATTGTGTTGATATCTCTGGGGACCCCTTTAGATAAATGATAGATTTCTAAAAGAGCTTCAATGGAAAAAATGTTTTCCCAACTTTGACCGGCATTCTTTAGCTGATGGCTGATATATTGAAAACTTTCTTTTTCATTGAAAGGATCAAGATAACTGGTAGTGTGAGATATATCGCCTGAAAAAGGAATTGCCTTTGTTAGACTACTTGGCAATTCCGGCCTTCCTAAGAGGATGAAGTGCCATAATTTTTGGTCTTCTGATGCGCTATTAAGAAGTAGTTTGATTTGCTCCCATTGGGCCCCTTGTAAATTATGCGCATTGTCAATAACTAAAACCATGGAAATTTCTAAATGGACTTGATACAGATGAAAAAGACTCTCTTCCAGTGATTCTAAATTATTAAAAGAATTATTGGAATTTCGGATACCCAATTGTTCATGCATTTGGGTGATGGCCCCCTCAAGCCCCTCTTCCGGATGATTTATAAAAGCAAATTTTATATGATCATCAACCTGATTTTTTATGGTCTGTAAAAAATGAAAAAGAGCGGTTTTTCCAGTACCGGCTTCTCCCACTACAGTGAGAAGATTTTTTTTCTTCCGAAGCCCTTCCATAAGCATCAGCAGCGCTTTTTGAAGGGCATTGCTCATAAAGAAAAAATCAGGATCAGGATTATCATTGAAGGGTGAATGCGTGAACTTGAAATATTTACTATACATCCTTATTTTTTTCTGTCTTAAGTGAGATGAAATCTATTAAGTGGTTAATAATTTAGTTTTATACAGATAGTACCATATATTTTTCATAGCATGCGGTAATAAATATGAGGCTTCTGATTACTGTATCGGCTACTTTTTTTCAAAAATTAGTTTTTTATAGGTGAAATTATAAATTAAGCTGTTAAGCTGATGGGCTGGTAAGCTGATGAGCTGGTAAGCTGATAAGAAAATTTCTATGCTTTATAATTAATTTTTTGGGGGGGGGTGAGAATTTTAAGAATAATATTTTTATATGATTTTTATTTATTTAATATTGGGGATTGATCCTAAAACTGGTAAATTTAAACTGGATTCCAACTCTTCGGCATTTCCTATTGAGTGGTCAAATAATTCGGATAAGAAAGCTGCGCCAATCCCTGCAGTAATGCCCAATAAAATAGCCATAAAGATTTTAAATCTTTTTTTGTTGGGTAGCGGCGCTAAAGGTCTTAAGGCAGGTTCGATAATGCTGATATTTGCAAAACGGGCCACATCCATGGCATCGGAAATACGGTTTTCCTCAACCTTCTTGCGATATAGATGATAGCTTTCCTCATTGATTTTAATTTGACGTTTCAGCTGATTCAATTCTAAGTCCAATTCATTAAGGGCAAATACCTTATCTTTGGTTAAGGCGATATGTTTTTTTATATTTTCTCTCTTTGCCTCGATCGCCTCAAGCTCTGCCTTATTATGCAGTAGTGACTTGGATAATTCCTGATAAATGGAATTTACTCCGGTAATTACATTGGTTTTTATGGGGTCTCCTGATTCTGCTAATTGTGTTTCGATTTCTTTGATTTCTTCTCTCATTTCCAAAATCTTACGATGATTTATTTCGGCATATTTATTTTCTAACCGGTTTTTTTCCAATTTCAATTTGGACAGCTTAGAGGTTAATTCGTTTGTTATAGGGTTTCTTGTAGAGGTTTCCGATATCCAGATTTTTTCCCTTTGGGATTTGATTTGCTGCTGTCGCTGAGATATTTTCTCTTTTAGTTCTTCAAAATTACTATCTGCATGTTCTAAATCATTCTCAAAAAAACCAATCTGCCGCAGGAGGATTTCTCTTTGGAGTGTTAACTCGGCTAAGGACCATTTCTTTTTATAATCTTCCAGTTTTTTTTCAGATTCCTCTAATTTTGTTTTATAATGCATTTCCTGCTCTGAGAAAAATTGATACGCACCAGGGGTCTTATGGACCATGAGGTGGTGATCAAGATAAAAGTCCAATAGAGTGTTAATTACATCAACCGGGATAATTGCATCCGGGTCGGAAAAGGAAACTTGAATTACATTAGAATTTTTTACCTGCTTGGCATTAAGACATCTTTGCACTTTTAAAACTGCTGTATCGAATGATGGCTGCCCGGATTTTGGTGAAGGAAGAAGAGGGAAAAGATATCTCAATAGGGTTTTGAACTCAGAAAAAATTGTTCGAGTACTTTTAACAATGGGAGAAGAGGTGCTAGATGATTTCTCTTGATCATTTTCTTCCTTTATCTTTAAATCAGTACCTAATTTTTTCACCACTTTTTCTATCAGCAATCGGCTTTGTAAAATTTCAATTTCGGAATTAATATCTTCTGTTCTGGTAATATCCATAAAACGGTTGGTTTCTAAGGTTGCCGTGGGGGTTGTATTTTCTCTTCCTTCTTTTACGAGAATTTTCGCCCTACTTTGGAAAAATCGTGGTTGCTTTTGTACCCATAGGATAGAGGGGATCATCACCAGAAGAGATACAAAGAGAATTTTGACTTTATGCTTAAATAAAATAGAGAGCAAGTCTCGAAGAGAATTATTTATCACTCGATATTCAGCATCCGGGTTCGTTCTGTTCATTTTTATCCAGTTTTTTCAGTTTTCTCAGTTTTCTCAAATGCTAAAAAGTCAGTCGCCTTATTTGCCTCGTACCAAATCAGTAAACACTTGACTTGGAACTATTTTATTCATATATTGGTCGACGAATTGATTTACTTTGGCAATTAAAGTCTTTGGTACATACACAACATCATTGGCTCGCAGTTGAAGATCATTTTTCACTAACCTTTTACTGACAAATAATTTCATAAGGTCCACTTTAATGGCACGAAAAGAGGGCTCTCCAATGCCCCTTAAAATCAAAACACTGCGCATTTCCGCTGAATTTTTAAATCCACCTGCTTCAAAAATAGCTTGAAGAGTAGTTTTCCCATCTCCCAGACTAACCATTTGCGGATGATTTACTTCTCCTCCAACATATACCTTATACTGAGAATAAGTTTTTAAGGTAACATGGATTTCCGGGCTTTTAAGGATTTTAGAATATTTTTCCATGAGGGTTTTTCTGAGCTCGGCCACTGTTTGGCCCTCTACCTCAACTTCACCGATTAATTGCATTGAAATAAATCCATCAGGTCGAATTTTTTCTTCTGTGTTTAACTCCGGATTATAATAAAAGGATATCTCTAATCCATCTCCACTCCGTATGGTATATTCCTTTTCCGATTGTTGGCCTTGATAATTTGAGGTGATAAATTGTGAGTCAATATCACTATTTAACCGATATGTATTGCCGCAACCCCATAATGTACAAATAAAAGAAAAAACAAAAGCGATCAGGAGCGCAGATGGATGAGCATTATTATGGGCAAATATTTTTATCATTAAAAAGTTTTCATCCTCCCTTCAATGACTTATATTTATTTTTCAATATAGATAAATGAAAATAGAGTATCCCTCTCTTATTAATATTATCTGTCGGAAAAAGGAAAAACTTTATAAGAAAACAGCAATTCAGTTTATTTTTTCTAAAGGCCATTTTTTTTGTGAATAGATGAGTAAAGCATAGTATGGTAAGGTATATATATCAGGCGGGGCATTTATCTTGAAAGCATAGGAACTTTTATTTTATTCATTTATAGCAACCACGCCTGTATTTCCACTACTTTTTAACAAATTGAATTAGTTGACCAAAAGTTTTATTTCACCTAAAAAGAGTTCCGGTGTATTTGTTTTTAAGGGAAAAGG
>JAUWIR010000285.1 GCA_030605265.1 Pseudomonadota bacterium
CATTGAACCGGGAACTGAATTGCCTGATGATATGCACAACCCCGATTTTAAAGCATGGTTCGATAGTAATAATTATACCATAGCGCCTGTGGTAAAATATGGCAGCGGTTGTGGACAGGTAAGATATAATGGGCGTTACTATTTGTATAAAAAGGGGGATGATTTATATACGAGAATAAAAGCTGGAATTACCAGGCTAAAAGACGCTCATCTGCCGGAGGGACAAAACGCGGCCATGGCCGTAATAATAACTGGAATACTTACCAATGGGACCTGTGGGGGCATGTTTTTAGATGTGGCGCACTTAGCAAGGTATATTTTAGATAATCAAGGTATACCGGGAGATGTCACCGGGGTATTTTTAGATGGCAGTATCACTTTTATACATCAGGACGGCCTGGCAAAAGAGAGGTGCTCTGCAAATTCCTATGCAGCTATTAAGGAATTGCACTGGTGGATGAGCCTTGCCAAACAGCAAGAAGAAAAGGTTTCTTATAAATTTCATTTCGGAGATCAGGAAATTGCCACAGACTCTAGGCCCTTTTCCGATATATGGTTAATTCAGGGGCAGAATGAGAAAACTTTAAATAGACCGGATTTAAACTCATATATATCGATTGCAGCTTCTACCCTCCTGAATATTTTGTTAAAAAGTCAAATCAGTGAAAGGCTTTTAGATACAAGGGTTGGATTTAATCAGAATGCATATATAGGTTCATTGGGGCAAAAAACTATTGAATTTCCATCTGAAGATATCGCCATCTATTGCCAACATGCCTCATTAAAAGAAGCGATTAGTAAAGCACAAATTGCGCGGGAAGGAGATGAATCGCCTAAATTGGACGCATTGATGGATTTAGCCCCCGGGAGCCAAAAGGTGCTAAACTGTTTAAAGGAATGGGAAGAAAAGGTTGATAAACGAAAAAAAATTTATGAACAAAGTCTGGCAACTGCGACCAAAGGCAAGGTTGTTTCTTCTCTAATTGAAACCAATAAGGAAAATCTTGATAAGACCATCAGGGAGGCAACCAAAATAGCTGAGGGTCAAATCGATACATTATTCAATGGCGACCCGGAGCCTGAGGAAGCTATCAAAAACAAAGCGCTTAAATTAGTTAGCATTGGGCAACTTGGTGACGCAAGGAAATATCTTGTCGGGATTATAGCGCAGATTGAAAGCTGGGTAAGGGATGACAAGCATAAACACCCGATTAAAGATGAAAAACCTGATCTTGATAATACAATCGAAGAAAATACAAAAACCTTAAAAAGCGCATTAAAAAAATTTTGGGGCGGGGACCCTAAAAATGCCGCAAACCAGTTCGTTACAAATTGTGTAGATCCTGTAATAGAATATCATGAAACAAAACCATGGGCGCACCTTCGCAAAAAATATGATGAATTGATTAATGAAATTATTTCTATTCAAGACCTTTTGGACAAATATTTCAAAATGGTTATGACTAATTTGGAAACTACTTCGCAGAATATTGTTGAAAAAAAGGAAGCAATATTATCCAAAATGAGAGATGATGATGATAAGACCCTCCTGATGGTACCTTCCGAGCAACTCCAGACAATAATGGCCGGATTTTCCAGTGAAAGAGAGTCGCTTCAGCACTGTCTGGGAGCACAAGTGAAAGAACATCTTAAAAAAATATTTATAAACGGAAAAATAGCGAATGAGATAAAATTACAGGATGAATTGACAAAATTAAAGGATGAATTAAAGGATGTTGCCAAAAAGAGCACCAATAAATATGAGGAAGAAATCAGAAGGACTTATACCATAGAAGATGGAATTGAATGGCTTTTAAGAGATTGTATAAAAAAATATTTTAAAGTGTTGGCAAGTGAGAAGCCGGAAGAGATTAAAAATGTAAAGGCTGAGCTAAGAAATATTATGGGTCCTACCGAGACTATTCACTTTATAATTACTAAACGATTAGATAAAGCGTCCGGCGCCTCATTCGATGACCTGATTGACCATATTATGCCCACTGCTGTTTCCGGTTTCCTGGCGCATAATTCAGGGTCTGTGAATGTGTGGTGGACTATTAATAATGATACAAAAGTAGTGAATTCCAATCCCTATGTCTTATTCAATACCTACTTACAGAAATTTAAGGATTGGCAGCGGAAAGGTAACGCCGACACCCAAGGAAACAAATTTACTTCCTTTGAATTGGATGATATGCCTCGAGACAAAATACAGTTTATTGTTACCAAAGGGCCGGTAGCGCCATATGATTTAAAGCAAGTTAACAATTTGGAACAGGATTATAAGAGCATCATTAATGATCCTGACAAATTTAAAACCTATCCCCCCCATGCCGATAAAAGGTTCAATCCGGGAGAAGAATGGGACTATACTCTTGAACCTCCCAAGCCACATATACTCGGTTGGGCCGTGATTTGTTTTTGGTATGGTCTTGAACGTAATATTTTTGATTTTGACAAAGATTGTTTTAGGGAGTTCAAACTAAATAGTAAAATTGGTAATTTTGCTCAAAATACCTATCTTGGCAAGTATTATAAGAAGGTAATCGATAAGTTTGCTCATGATGAAAAATTAAGAGAAACTTTTATGGATTCTATGGATGAATGGGAAAATAAGATTGTTGAAACTAAAGATGTTCAAGGCGTTTTTTATCAGCACAAAGCGTTCGCTGGTTACATTAGTCATCTAAAAGATATAGCGCTTGACTGGAAGGCGAAAGACATACCCAAATTGGATTTAGCGCCTGCAGTGGAAATACTTGATAAATCCCTTGAAGAATACATAAAAAATAAAAGGGTTGAGAAGAATAGCATTGTTAAGTGGGAAGATTGGAAACATAACCTGGAATAAATCAGCGGAGGGTATTTTGCAGTGCTTATAGTACTTGCCCTGGATAAAGAAGCCGAATACCTTGTAAAAGAGGTCGCCGGCGCTTTCTGGTCGATTATCGACCAGGAAAACTTCTTGAAAATAATGGATAAAAAAGCGCTGCTTGCGCATATCAATTCAAACCCTCCAAGCCCCACCAAGCCACTTATGGTGCTGGTTGTGTCCGTGTATTCAAATTCTGCATTTAATGTACAAGAAACACTTAAACAATTAAGATCTGTAGTAAGACCATATGAGGCGTTAACAGTAAATATCTGGTGTCGTGTGTCTGACGATAATATTGAAAAGATCGTTACAGCCTTGGGGGAGACTGCAATAGGTGCAGTTCCCCACGCAAATAGGACCTGGTTAATTACAGACAGGGATTCTGACGATGTGAAGAGAACAAGAAGGGATGATTTTTCTTCTCTTTGGCATCTGATAGTTATCCTGAATGGAGTATCCGAAAATAGATTCCTCAATTACGAAGACAAATTATTTTTTAGTTTACCAGGAACAAATCCTTCAACAAGCTTGGGAACATTTTATTTTATCAGCGCCGGGTTTCCTTACGGGGAAATATGGGAAGAGGTTTGCCGAAAGCGATACAAATGGTTACGGGGAAAATGGAAACCGGAAAATGTAAATGAAGCGAAAATAACAGGATCGAGATCTCCTCTCATTGAGCCGATCGAGCTCGGCTTACCACCACTTGAGGAGCTGTCCGGTTGGGAGAAGATTAACATACCAAAATTTGAAGCATATGTCTCCGGCGCCCCTCCGAGCGGCCGCATGGAATTACTGCACGAAAATGTGTGGGAAACTTTGCGCGATGATAAAGCACTTAAGGAAGCTATCAAATCGGGTAAGTCCGATTACAGGAAAAGGTTCGACGAATACTTCGGCATAAAAGAAGCTGGTTGCCGCAAGAGTTCCTCTACCATAAGGAGCCGTATAAAGAGTTCTTTAGCCGGCGCTCGGGAGGGCAACAATTTAGAAGATATAGGCAGTTTATTAACTGTATCTGAAAAAATAAAAGCCGGTTTAGATGCATATGAAAATAAAATGAAAAACATGTGCAAACGGTTTAATATTTCAGATATGTCCGATTCTGAAAAATCCTTTAAGCTCGGGAAGGAAGCAGAAGAGAAACTCCTTGAGCAGGCTTTATTGAAATGGTGGAAATGGCGGGGGATTACCGCAGGTGTAAGGGGTATATTATGGATGGTCCTTTGCTTGATCGCACTGTTTTATATCAAAGATGTTAAAATTAAAATTTCATTGGGCTTCTTTTCTTTACTTGGACCTATATTTGCCTACATATTTATTCGTAATTTAAAGAAAAATCATTTAAAAAAACTGAATGCTCTATATGAGCAGCTTACATATCAATTATCCAAATGGAAGTCAATAATTGAAAATGCACGGCAAGAAAGGTTTTATTCAGGCGCCGCAGGTGTGGCCATAAGGCTGATCTACCGGGTTATCGCCGATTTAAAGGTCTGGCGAACAAACATAAGCAATATAACTAAAATATTTGAAAAAAATCTTGACAAGCTTTATATATGTTCTTGTAAACCATTGAAAAAAAAATTGTTAACCTCACAGCAAATTGAAGAGCTAGTGGATAATGGGACCCTAAGCCTTCCAAATGGATGTCCAATATCCGGGTTTAAGTGTGTTACCACTGAGCGTCTGAAAAATGAGTTTACTATATTTATTTCTGCACTTTTAGAAAAAAGCGCTTCCATCAAGGCTGCAATTGATGTGTTAGGCAATATGGCCTGTGAAGATGTAAAAGAGCTTTCCTTGAGTCCCTTAATAAATTTGAATGAATCATCAGCCTATCCAATCTGGCGTCAATGTCTAAAGGACCTTAAGAACGAAGGCGCTTCGTCTAACGCCAGGCTGCAATTACCTGCAATAAACGGCCTAAAAATTGACAGGTCCACCTTCGATGTAGAGAAGAAGGTTAAAGACATTACAGCAAAGCCACAAAATTATATGACGCCGGTAGAAAAAGATATAGCAGCCGGGATCACTATGATAGAAAAATCTCCTGTATCAAACGAGGTGGCAATAGTAGGATGGGTTCAGCTTCCAAAGGGATTGTAGGAGGAAAATATGGGGAGCGAAAAACATAATTTTTTTAAGGCTATAAAGACTATTCAGAGTGATAAGAGATATCGTGGTGAACTTTATTACCTGGTTCATATGAATCGTGTTTCAGGCAACTTTGTTGAAACCGATCAACTAGGCGCCGGTTTAGGGCCGATAATGGAAAATTTTATCGAAGATTGTCCTTCGATTGGATCGCTCTATTCTCATCAGGCGCAGATATTGAATGCCCTATTCAGTGAAGAAAAAGATCTGGGGTTGAATCCTGTAATAAAGACGATAGCCCTCTTTAAACCATTTGGAAGCGGCCGCGCTACCAGCGCAGCGCTTGCGGCTTTCGCTGAAGCGCGAACCAGGGGACGAAGCACATTGGTAATCTTTGCAGATCCGGATGAAGATGTATTTAGATCTCGTTGCGAATCTTTCAGGAGGATCTGCGAACCCTCTAAACCCGCTTCATCACAGACTAAACCTGAACCTCTTGATTTGGATATCTGGCTGGCCGAAGATGGGAATTCCTTTGCAAGGCTCGCTGCTGCCGATCCCGATATAGCCCTTGTTACCTTAAAACAATTAAATGATTTTATTACCCCTGCCGCCCTTAAGAAAGAGGTTGCTCCTTTTTTACAATCCCTTGGCCTGGTGATTTTAATAGATGCGGCGGGTCATTCAGTGCATCGCTGTTCGCATATCCGTTTTGTTATGAGAAGGCTTTTTGGGCATATTGGGCGGCTGGGAAACCGGGTGCGGCTGTTTCTCACCTCTATGCCAATTTTTAATGAAAAGGATTATGTGTGTGACTTGCTTGGCATAGCTCCTGACAGTTTAGAGCTGGGCTTTGGGGATACTGCTCCAATTCCTGAGTCGTATTTTTGTTTCTGGGTACCGCAGATAATGCGTCCGCAGGATGCGCGTCCAGGCGAGACGAGAGTTAAAAGAGCTAATATGCTGGTTGAGGCCAGGCGACTTGTGGGGCAAATGGCGGCCAAGGGCCTCAAAACTCTTGCCATTGGCGAACATATAGCAGTTAATGGGGAAGAGAGTGAAAAAAACAGTATTATCAATCACTCGGGGGGTGCGGACATATCCGCTGATAATATCGCAGTCGTCAGAGGGCTTCAATATATTTCCGGTGCGCAATATGGCGGGTATCAAGCGGTTGTGTGTTATGGTTTTACAGGAGAATGGTCTTTACAAAGC
>JAUWIR010000320.1 GCA_030605265.1 Pseudomonadota bacterium
AAAAGGTAGAACTGGAGGATGAAGTTTTATCTAAAAATTTTAGTGAATTTTTAAAAAAAATAAATTGTATTTTTAGCGATTTGCCCCAAGAAGAGGGCGTGTACTTCTATCTGGATACAATCGAAGTTGCTGTAGAAATAAGTCAGGAAGGAAATTTTACTATTCCTATTGGTATTGGCGCCGGCGCTGGATCTTCTCAAAGTTTTACAGTAACTTTTCAAAGAATTACTGATTGAATTTAATTCTACAATGAGACATTAAGATCATCCAATCAAATGTTACTATTTTTTAATTATTTTTATCCATGGATTTACAGGTAAACATCAAATAAAAATAAAAAAATATCGTTTATCAAGTTTCGTTTTCATCCCCCCTACGCCCCTTACAGCACGCAGATCACCCGGGGGTAAGGCATTAAATATATTCTTTGAAAAATCGAATTCAAATAATCCCACAGGCTGCAATGTAGCAATAGCCTTTACTTTCTCTATTCCAACCGAGCCGGTTACCGTCATCTCAAATTGATAATCTTTTCTAATACCGGCAACAGGCCCCTTTTTCCGGCCTCCTGCTATACACCATGAAGAGGAAAAAAGGATTATGAATAGGAAAAAAAAGGCGCAACATAAGATAAAAGGCCGTTGCTCTGATTTACTATAAAACTTTTTACCAAGACAATTTTCCTTCATCCCCTATTTATTCCTTTTTTCAACAGCTCTTATTTATAAGGGCTTCCACAGATAATAAAATTGAGGAGACAAGCCTTCGAAAAAATTACTGTCAGTTAAATATCCGCTTTTAGGAATTTTCCCATAAATATTATTCCTGTATTGAGAAGGCCTCTGATAGAGGATAATTTTGGCTTGCTTTATCCCTGCCTCTTTTTTGGCTAATTCAATACACTCATCAAGATAACCAATTCCGTCGATCAATTTTAGCTCCAGGGCCTGCCGAGCAGTATAAATGCGGCCATCGGCAATTTTTTTCAGCTTCTCCCTGGAAAGGGCCGGCCGTGCATCAGCAATAATTTCGATAAACCGATCATAAAATTCATCGATTATATTTTGCAGAATGGTTTGCTCTTCTTCACTTAATTGTTTAAAAATTGACAAAATATCCTTCTTTGCTCCGGATTTAATACTTACCTCCTGTATTCCGATTTTTTTCATTAATCCTTGGATATTGAACTTTATCATGATAACGCCAATGCTGCCTGTAATAGTAGTTGGATGGGCAATTATTTTATCTGCCGCCATTGCAATATAATACCCCCCTGATGCAGCTAAATCCATCATACTAACGATAATGGGGATATTTTTCTTTTCTTTAAAAGTTTTCAATTCATGAAAAATAATATCACTGGCAGTGACTGTTCCTCCGGGACTGTTGATTTTTAAAAGGAGCGCTTTTATTTTTTCATCCTTTAGGGCCATGTCCAACTCTTCGCGGACTCTTGCCACTGGGTTCATCTGCGTGACCATCCCCAGGGCGTTCGTTTCATCCTTATCAGAGATAGTGCCTGAAATATCCATCAAGAGAATTTTCTCTTTTCCCTCTCCTCCTATAGTTTTTTCTTCTAATCGGGAAGGTGAAGGGAAAATGGAGTGAACATTTACAAAGACGCACCCGGAGAGAAGCATCATCCAGAGGCTGCATAGGAAAACAATAGAAACAGTGGTTAATTTTCGCATTTTACCCACTCCTGCAAGGATCCTCTTTGTCCAATTCTTTAAATCCTTTTTGCCGTATAAGACAACTATCGCAACTGCCGCATGGCTTTCCTCCGGATTGAGGATCATAGCAACTTGAGGTCAACTCAAAATTCACTCCCAACTCTAAGCCTTTTTCGATAATCTGCCTTTTACTTAAATGAATCAAGGGGGTGTGGATCCGAATATGCTCTTTTCCCTGAACACCACAGCGAGTCCCAAGATTGGCAGTAGCCTCAAAGGATTGAATGAAAGCAGGTCGGCAATCAGGATATCCTGAAAAATCAACTGCATTTACTCCGATAAAGATATTTGTAATTTTTCTTGCCTCAGCCAAAGCCACGGCAACAGAAAGAAAAATTAAATTACGAGCGGGGACATAGGTTACAGGGATGTCTTCGTTAAGTTCTACTTCTGAGCGATTCTTAGGGACCTCTATTTCGGAAGTTAAAGCAGATCCACCAATTTGCCGAAGGTTTAAAGAGATAATGACATGCTCTTTTACCTTATAAAAAGCTGCCACTTTTTTGGAACACTCTAATTCATACCGATTCCTTTGTCCATAATCAAGACTGAGAGATATTATTTCATATCCTTGGTTTTTCACTATAGCCATGGCAGTAGTAGAATCAATACCACCGCTGGATAAAATTACGACGGCTTTCTGTGACATTACATTACCTCCCTCTTACCTCCTCTTTCCAGATTAATCGGTGCATTTGTAATTGCAGACGTACAGGCAAACTATTTTCGACAATCCATTCAGCAATAACTGAGGGGCTTATTTTATCAAATACAGGAGAAAAGAGCACTGTATTTTCCTTTCCCAGCCCTTCCTCTTGTACCACTTTCGTTGCCCATTGAAGGTCATCACTATCGGAAATAACAAATTTCAGTTCGTCAGATAAGGAAAGATATTCCAAATTTTTCCAATACACTTTATCACTCTGACCACTTCCCGGGCACTTTATATCTACAATTTTAATTACACCTGAGGGGACTTGGGCAATACTCAAGCTTCCATTCGTTTCAAGCAATACAGTGTATTTTTTTCCTAAAAGCGCTTTCATAAGATCAAGAGTTTCCTCTTGATAAAGAGGCTCTCCCCCGGTTACCAGCACCAATGAGGTATTAAATGAATCAAGCAAATTAATAATGTCTTCAACACTGCGCAATGAAAACCGATCATAGGCATATTGTGTATCACAATACCGGCAGCGAAGGTTGCAGCCGCTCAGGCGCACTATTCCTCCCCTGAGTCCGGCAAAGGTAGACTCCCCCATAATACTTTGAAAAATCTCACTAATTTTTAACATCACCTTTATCTCTAATCAAAAAATGAAAATTATAGTACCAAAGAATGATACTAAAGGAAAGGAAGAAAAGAATTGTAATGAAATGTAATGGAGGAAGGCTATATCAGCGAAATCTGTCAAAAAGCCTTAATTGAACTGCTTTTTCTGCTGGAAAATCTATAGGATAGCGCCCTGTAAAACAAGCTTGACAAAAACCGTCCCCTGTTGATTCTAAAGCCTTATTCATTCCGGAAACACTCAGATAACCAAGACTATCCGAGGTAATATACCTGCGGATCTCTTCCAGACTATGGGTTGCAGCAATCAATTCTTTTCGGTTAGGCATATCGATTCCATAGTAGCAAGGATATTGAACCGGCGGTGCAGCTATTCTCATGTGCACTTCTCTTGCTCCGGCATCCTTGATCATTTTTATTATTTTTCGGCTGGTGGTCGCCCGTACAATGGAATCATCGATCACGACCACTCGTTTTCCCTCCAAAACATCCCTAATTGCATTCAGTTTAACCTTTACCCCAAAATGCCGAATAGATTGTTTCGGTTCAATAAAAGTGCGCCCAACATACCGGTTACGGATCAAGCCAAAATCAAAGGGGATGCCCGCCTCCTCTGCAAATCCCAGAGCGGCGCTTTTCCCCGAATCAGGGACGGGAATCACCAGATCAGCCCTTTCCATGTGATCACGCGCCAGTTGCCGACCAAATTCCTTCCTTACAAGATGCACGGTTTTCCCAAGCAGCATACTATCCGGTCGGGCAAAGTAAATGTATTCAAAAACACAGAACCGATTAGGCTGAGTTGCAAAAGGCATAAGACTGATAATTCCGCTTTCATCAATAATCAGCATCTCTCCCGGCTCTATTTCCCTGATAAATTTGGCTTCAATGAGATCAAGCACACAGGTCTCCGAGGCTATTACATAGGAAGATTCTCCAAGAGAACCTAAACAAAGAGGGCGAAACCCATAAGGATCTCGAACGGCAACTAATTGACCATCTTTCAAAAAGAGTAGAGAATAGGCGCCTTTTACGCTGGTTAAGGTATCTATTATTCGATCGGAAAAGGAGGTTTCACGAGAGCGGGCAATAAGGTGAACAATTACTTCGCTATCTGTTGTTGACTGAAAAATAGAGCCGTCTTCCACCAGTTGCTCTTTAATCTGCTCTGCATTCACCAGATTACCATTATGGGCAACCGCCATTTCTCCTTCACTATACCTTACCACAAGAGGATGGACTTCATTGATGCCACTGTCCCCGGCAGTGGAATAGCGTACATGGCCGATGGCTACTTCTCCCGGCAATTTCTCAAGGCGTTCTTCATTAAATATATCTGCTACTCGCCCCATCCCTCTTTCCATTTTCAGCTCGCCATTATAATGAGTAACTATTCCAGCACTTTCCTGCCCTCGATGCTGCAATGCATAAAGCCCGAGATAGGCCAAATTAGCCGCCTCAGGATGTCCGAATATCCCGATTAATCCGCAGTACTCTTTAGGTTTGTCCATAATATTAAAATATAAGTAACAGTTCAGCTTACCACGGGGCACAAAGACACAGAAAAAAATCAAAAGACCTGCGCAAATAGAGTTTCTCAGTGCCTCTGTGTCTCCGTGGTGAACTCTTTATACCTCTTAATTAATACACCCTGTTTTTTGGCAAATCCTTTTATATACTTCCCTGTAAGCTTCCTCTATCTTTCCTAAATCTCTCCTGAATCTGTCTTTGTCCAGTTTTTCCTCTGTCTGCATATCCCATAACCTGCACCCATCAGGGGTTATCTCATCAGCCAATAAAATTTGGCCACCATAGCGACCATATTCAAGTTTAAAATCCACTAGTGAAATATTGATTTCAGCAAACCAATCCCTTAAAAATTCATTTACCGCCAAGGCAGCTTTCTTAATACCGGCAACCTCTTCTTTATTGGCTAGTTCAAATACGGCAATATGATCCTCATTAATCATAGGATCCCCCAAATCATCGCGCTTGTAATAAAATTCCAAAATAGGGTGGGCTAAAGTGATCCCTTCAGCAAGGCCCATTCTTTTAGCTAAACTCCCTGCAACCCGGTTCCGGGCAACTACCTCAATAGGCATTATATCCACTTTTTTTACCAACATCTCTCTATCATTCATCTGCTCTACAAAGTGAGTGGCCATCCCCTGTTTCTCAAGCAACTGGAACAGCTGACTGGAGATTCGATTATTATATATGCCCTTTTGATGAATTGAGCCTTTTTTCTGAGCATTAAAAGCTGTAGCATCATCTTTGAAATACTGAATTACTAATTCAGGGTCATCTGTAAGATATAATATTTTTGCTTTGCCTTCATAAAGTTTTTCTCTTTTTTCCATTTTTAATACCTTCTTTCAAAGAATTAACAGTTCAAATCTAGGCTACCAACGTAAGGCGGGACACCCAGTAAAATTAAGGGATTAAGCCTTTCCAACCATTATGGGCATTAGCCTTAATTATGGAAAGTCTTAAAATTGAGACAATCAAATTGTACTGTCCCGGCTTAAGTTGGTAGCCTCTTAGAGTTTTCTCTTTATACCCCAAACCCTGACGATAGGAAATATATTTTTCTAATTTTTCCGCTAAAAAGCTCTCAAAGGGATTCATCTAAAATAACCTCCCGCATTAGATTAATATGGACA
>JAUWIR010000266.1 GCA_030605265.1 Pseudomonadota bacterium
ATGATGCGGTAATGAAAATCAAACAAAAGCTTCAAGGTGCAACCAAAGATACGGCCATAGTGAGTCATTTACCTTTTTTAGGGAAACTTGCTTCACTTCTCTTGTGTGGGCGGGAGGAAACAAATATAATTACCTTTAAAATGGGAGGTGTTCTTTGTTTACATACAGATGATTTACAAAACTGGAGTGTTGAATGGATGCTTGTTCCCAATATTGTTAATAACGAATAAACCATGAACGAAGAAATCATGAATTAAGGGAACTTTATCAATCAGCATGCATGAATTTTCAATCGGCAAATTATTTATCCTTCTGGGTATTATTATAATCATTATTGGAGTTTTTTTCCTTTACGGCCCTAAAATACCGTTTATAGGAAAACTTCCAGGAGATATTCACATAAAAAAAAACAACTTTTCTTTTTATTTCCCCCTGACCACCTGTATTGTAATCAGCATCCTCATAAGCTTGCTTTTCTATATTTTAAAAAAATTCAAATAAAAAAAAATAAGTATGGCGAATTTTGACATTATGGTAACCTATTGTTATACTGGATTATACTATTCATTTAATTCAAAAAAAGTTAATCAGTTAAAGTTCAAAGGCATGTTTATCTATGGGTAAAAAAGAAACTGAAAATTTTCCCAAAAACAGCAAAGAAAAAAATCTTAAAAATGGAATAAAGAAATCCGAACCGGAAATAAGGGGAATGGAAATAGATGATCTTCCCCTTGTTTTCCATCTTGGTGAGCAAATTTTCACTGCCCGGGAGGTACCAACACTTTACAGGACCTGGGATGAGTATGAGGTAATTTCCTTATTTAATTCCGATAATGAATACTGTTTAGTAGCAGAACTTGATGAAAAGATTGTCGGGTTTGCCCTGGGCACAACCGTATCCAAAAAAAAGTCCGCCTGGAAATACGGTTACCTTGTCTGGCTGGGGATACTTCCTGAATTTCAACGAAAAGGTGTGGCCAGTAGCCTTTTTGATAAACTTGCTGAAAAAATGATTGAAGATGGAGTGAGGATATTTTTAGTAGATACTGAGGTAAATGATATTGCAGCCCTGCAATTTTTCAAAAAAAAAGGTTTTGATAATCCCCAACAGCATGTTTATCTTACCCTTAATCTTAAAACCCATCAACAATTAAAGAAGAGAAAAAACAGGGCAATAGTAAGGAATAAAAAACAAAAAAATGAAAAAAACAAATAATAACCCGTTAAATATCAAACCTGAGAGATTAAAAGACCTCTTGAAAGCCCTGGTTGATATTTACAGCCCTTCCGGAAAAGAGGAAGAAATCCTCGAATACACGGAAAAATATTTAAAGAAACATGGCTTGTCCCCCATCAGGCAAGAAGTAGATGAAAATCGTTACAACCTGCTTGTTTTACCGGAAAAAGATGATGAGGTTGATTTTTGTTTTATTGGGCATTTAGATACAGTCACAGCATACGATCTTGAAAATTATGGATTTTATGAGGAAGGGGATTCTTTATATGGATTAGGAACAAGTGACATGAAAGCAGGCTGTGCTGCCATGATTGAGGCTTTCACTACTCTGGCTGAAAAAAAAGGCCCCCTCCCTTCTGTTGGCCTGGCCCTTGTTGTTGGGGAGGAAGAAGAGAGCGATGGTGCAAAAACTTTAGTCCGAGAATACAGCTTTCCCTGGGCTATTGTGGGAGAACCAACTAATATGGCCCCCTGCCTTAACCATTTTGGGTACCTGGAGGTGCTCCTTCGCACACGCGGCAAAAGAGCGCATTCTTCAATGCCGGAATTAGGGCAAAACGCCATAGAAAAAATGCTTAAGCTTCTCTTAAAAATTACTGAATATATAAATTCCACTCCAAAAAAATTAATCTACAATATTAAACAGCTCTCCAGCTTTCCCGGAGGGTTTGTAGTCCCTGATACCTGTGAGGCTTGGCTGGATTTACATGTACCTCCGGATTCCAGGCTTGATATGCTCAAAGCTGAATTAGAGCAAATAGTCGAAAAGGCCGGTATCGAGATCTCCGATCTTAATGCTTATATCAGGTTTGAAAATACACATTCCGGTTACCGAATTTCTCAGGAAAGACTTTTAATAAAAAAATTAAAACAAGTACATGAAACAATGAATCTGCCTTGGGACCCTCAAACCTTCAGAAGTAATTCTGATGGAAATGTTCTCTGGGCGGCCGGGACTGATCCGATCATTCTCGGCCCGGGACGCCTTGAGACTGCCCATACCCCGGATGAATCAGTACAGTTTAACCAGGTACTTTTGGCTGCCGATCTGTACCTCAAGTTTGCTCTCTCCCTGTAGTATATGCCTGATAACACCTCCATATGAATCATACCCACTTTTTGATACACCAAGTATTAAAATTTCCTGATAAATTCTTTAACAATTGCTTAGGGATGGTTTTATCAGTGCGGGTTAAGCACAAATATTCATTCTGCGGCAAAATCCCTTTTAGTTCAGGCTGATATTCTTCTATGGCGGCTATTGTGCTTGCAATATCTCTTTCAATCCACATAAGACAATTTTATAATTTGATGTTTTTTACTTAAAGCTTAAAGAATCCCTTCATTATTTGAGAAAACTATTATTTTTATTGATCTATATTTGACAATGTGACTGATTTTAGATTATTCTTTAAAAAGGAATGACTCCCCCTCACAGAGGTTTGATATGTCAATTCAAGAGATGGCTATTACATCTATTCGATGGGCAACAGAGTTTTCAACATGCATTTTTATAAGAGCAAAAAACAAGCTTTTTGCATGTGAATTTATTCAGCGCAACAAAAAAAGAATTGTGCTGGGCCTTTTGATTTGGCTGTTATCTATTTTTACAGGCTATTGTCTTTTTCAAAGCGCTGTTGGTCAAGTAAAAAAAGAGTATTATCAGTCCGGGTTATCCGCTATCCGGAATCTTGCATCAAATACTGTCAGACTTGTTTTAGCAAAGGACCTATTGGCCTTGAGTGTCGAGGTTGAAAAGGTCACCGATAATACAGGCTTGGCCTTTGCTGCAATCGTTGACCATGAAAAAAAAATTTTGGCACATACAGATTCAACCCTGATAAATAAACCCTTCACCCCCCTCCATCAGATTAAATACATTGACGGTTTTGGAAAAGTTACTGTTGAGGAAGGTTATTTATCCAAGAAAAAGGTTACCAACTTCTCCTTGGATTTGATTTTTGCAAAAACGAAAATTGGCAAAGTATATTTTGCTTTACTAGCCTCTCAGTTCTATGGTCCTGTGAATAAGTATAGAAAATTTTTTATTTTTTGGGTTTTTTTCAGTATTTTCCTGTTGTTTACAACATTACTCTTTATAGATCAGGTCTCAATGGTAAGGGCCTTGAAAAGACAAAAAGAATTGGAAGGTATTACCAGGTTAGGTCCATACATCTTACAAAAGAAAATAGCCTCAGGAGGAATGGCTGAATTATTTATGGCTGATTATATACGTGAGGATGATTTTCGAAGAACTCTTGCTGTAAAAAAAGTACTCCCTCATCTTGCGCAGAAGCCGGAATTTACTAAAATGTTTATTAGAGAGGCTAAAGTAGCGGCCTTATTGCAACATCCTAATATCGTTCAGGTATTTGATTTTGGGAAGTTTCATGATGTTTATTTCATTGCTATGGAATATGTTGATGGCAAGAATCTCGCCGAAATCATGATAGCTATGAAAAAAGGTCTTGCTTTGGATCAAGCAATTTTTTTTATTTCCAAAGTCTGTCTGGGATTACAATATTCACATTCCAGAAAAGACGACAAAACTGGAAAACCTTTAAGCATAGTCCACAGGGATATAAGCCCTCAGAATATTATGATTTCCTTTAAAGGAGAGGTTAAAATTAGTGATTTTGGAATTTCTAAATCAAACTCCGAGCCGAGTTTAACACAAACTGGTGAGATTAAAGGGAAATTTTCCTATTTTTCTCCGGAACAAGCCTTAGGAAAACCAATCGATTACCAGACCGATATATTTGCCACAGGTATCATTTTTTATGAACTTTTATCAGGAGAAAGATTATATAAATTTAAAAGCCCTCTGGAAGCCTTAAAAGCCATTCCAAAAGAAAGAATTGTTCCTATTAAAGAATTGCGGCCGGATGTACCAATAGAGTTAAATGATATTGTCATGAGATGTCTAAAGAAAGATAAAAAATTAAGATATCAAAGAGCGCAGGATATTCATGACGATTTGCTCTGTCTTAAAAAGAGCTTAAATATGACCTATGATGAAATAAATCTTACAGAATTCATGGGGAAGCTTTTCCCTCGATCGAGAGAAAATAAGGAAACTGAGCGCCCTAAATCAACTTAATGAATAAATAGGGGGCGATCATTAAAATTGCCTTTCAATGGGATGGCGGATTTTGCTGTTGGCTTTTTCGTATTTCTTCCAATCTTTTTAAAAGCGTCTCGGCTTTATTAATATTCTGTTCTATGCCTTTATATTCAGGATCAATGTTCCAAACCCGTTCCCATTCCTTAAGTGCCTCTGACAATTTTTCATCTTTAAAAAAGGAAATGCCCTTAACATAATGGAATTCCTTGTAAGCCTCTTCACTCTTTATAATATATTCGCGGCATTTCTCACAATCACTCTTATACTGAAGTGAAGATTCAAACTCTCTCTTTGCCGATAAATAATCCTGTTTGGCAAATAAAATCATAGCATACTGGAAATGTGATTTATATAAATAGTCTTGGGCCATTTTATTTTCTGAATTTACATCCACAAGTTTATTGAATTCAACGATGGCCTTCTGGTATTCTCCCCTGTTGAATAAATTAATCCCATGATTTAGATCCATTGCTAACACATCTGACTCTCCTTCAAGGTTTTCATTCTGCCCTTCCTCTATTTCTTCCTCTTCCACTCCCACTTCTTTCTCTCCCATTTTCTCTTCTTTCTTCTCTTCCCCTTCTTTTTCTTTTGTTCCTGATTCTATCTCTTGGGTTTCTTTTTCTATGACCGGAGCTGCTTCTCTCGAAGGTTCGATTTCTTTATTTTCTTCCATTGTTTCTTTAATGTTATCAGGCTCAGGTTTCTCTTCTTTTAATGTGATCGATATCGGTTTTTTCTCTTCCACTTTATCCGGTTCTGCTTTTTGCTCCTCTAGATTCTTCACTTCAGGTCTGCTCATTGGCTTAATAGGTTCATCCCTTTTATGAATTAAAAATGGCAGACCCTCAATTTCCGGAATTTTAATTATCTGCCCAACTTTTATTTTTGAAGCATCATAAATTTTATTATATTCAGCTATCCTGGGAAACTGCCTGAAATCACCATAATATAAATCGGCTATTACTGAAAGACTATCACCCTGCTCTATTTTATGTTCAATCTCTCTTTTTGCCTGAACTCTTTCATACTTAGAGAGCATCCTGAGTGCCTTGGAATGCTCCGACCAAAGTCTTAGGGTTAATAAATACTCGCG
Organism: Pseudomonadota bacterium; assembly: GCA_030605265.1. Classification (GTDB taxonomy): domain Bacteria; phylum SZUA-182; class SZUA-182; order DTGQ01; family DTGQ01; genus JAUWIR01. The sequence goes on from JAUWIR010000266.1 coordinate 5,458, forward strand.
ACGGGCATCTTTATATTGCCCTTTATTATAAAGTTCTTGTCCTGATTCAAAATGCTTTTCCGCCAACGCAGGTAATTTTTTTTCTAAATGAACAATATTTCTTTCTGCCTCCTTGTTCTGTGGATCAACTGTATAGGCCAAATTATAGTAATTCAGGGCATTGAGTAAATCATCCTTTATTTTATAAATTTTAGCCTTTCGCAGATATACATGAAGCAATCTTATTTCTTGATCCTCAAAAGGTTTTTGGGCCGTCTCCTGCACAGGAATAATACTACATCCATATATCACCATTGCTGATAGAAAAATAATCCATAGAATGAGGTTCTTTTTCATTAGAATAATTCCAAAATTAAATTAAGCTGTTAAGCTGATAAGCCGATGAGCTGATAAGCCGTTAAGCAGCATACATAAAATGAAAATTTCTACGATCCAGTTAAAATTTTTCAAAAGTTACTAACAGTGAAGTAAATGTTTCCATGTCTTTTTCCACAATCTGTAACCTTTTCAAGGTTAAAGGATCAGCAAAAAATGGGTTATTCCCTTTTTTCTTTTCAGAAAACCCAAGGAGATAATTCAATTTCTTACAAATCCTTAAAACCTCTGAGTCATAATGACTATATGGGAAAGCTATTGAAATAGTATCCTGTTCAAGCTCTCTATCTATTATTTCTTTTGATATGCGGAGCTCTTGCTCAATTCTGGATAGATAAGCCCGTTCATCTTCCCCTGGTTTCTTTTTCGTTAAGTCACCATGAGATATCGTCTGGCTCCCAATCTCGAATCCATAGGACTTCATCTGTCTGAGTTGGTCCCAGGTAAGGGCATTGTTGGAGCTACCAACACAGGCAGTATAAATAAAACAAGTTGCCGTAAAATCATATTTTTCTAATATAGCGCAGGCAATATCATATGCAGATCGATGCCCGTCATCTATGGTAATCATGACCGAATTTTTAGGAAGCTGGTGACGGTAATTAAGAAAGCCAAGAAGGTCCTTCATGCTGATGACTCTGTAGCCATTTTCTTTCAGGTATTTCATTTGCTTTTCAAACACTTGAACCG
>JAUWIR010000424.1 GCA_030605265.1 Pseudomonadota bacterium
AAATTATTGGGAAAAGATGGCCGTTTAATTATCGATTAAAATTTCATTTTCAAAAAAATTTTACTTGGGAAATTATTGATCCTTATAGGTTTTCACCTACTTTTGGTGACCTTGACGCCCATTTGGCTGCAGAAGGAACTCATCTTTTGCTTTACGAAAAGCTGGGAGCACACCTTTGCAAAATAGATGGATTTGATGGGGTCGCTTTTGCAGTTTGGGCGCCAAATGCCAAGAGAGTTAGTGTAATAGGTGATTTCAATCACTGGGACGGAAGATTATTTCCTATGCGCACCATCGGTTCATCAGGTATTTGGGAATTATTTATTCCGGAACTCCCGGAAGGGGCCCTTTATAAATTCGAGATTAAAGACCAAAAGAATAATTTGCGCATCAAAACGGACCCTTTTGCCTTTGCCATGGAGTTTCGACCTCAGACCGCGTCCATAGTGAAAAATATAAAAAACTATCAGTGGAAAGACCGGGAATGGATTGAAAAAAGAAAAAGTATAAATCATTATCAAAGGCCTATGGCTATCTATGAGGTCCACCTTGGCTCATGGGTGAGGGTACTTGAAGAGAATAATCGCTGGTTATCGTATCAAGAAATAGCCCCTAAATTAATCTCCCATTGCCAAAAATATGGTTTTACTCATATTGAATTAATGCCTATTACAGAATATCCTTTTGACGGCTCCTGGGGATATCAAGTAACCGGCTACTTTGCCCCCACCAGCAGATATGGGACTCCTGATGATTTTAAAAATTTTGTTGATCTTTGCCATCAAGAGGGATTGGGGGTAATCCTCGATTGGGTCCCCTCCCACTTTCCCAAAGATGACTATAGCCTTCGGGGGTTTGACGGGACCGCCTTATATGAACATGCAGACCCAAGAAAAGGGGAACAAAAGGAATGGGGGACTTTGGCATTTAATTTTGGAAGAAATGAAGTGTCGAATTTTCTTTTGGCTAATGCACTTTTCTGGCTTGATGTTTACCATATTGATGGATTGCGCGTGGATGCCGTGGCCTCAATGTTGTATCTTGACTATAGCCGTGAAGAGGGAGAATGGGTCCCCAATAAATATGGAGGCAATGAAAATTTAGAGGCTGTTCAATTCCTTCAAAAATGTAATGAACTAATCTATAGTAAATTTCCAGGATGTTTTACTATTGCTGAAGAATCTACTGCCTGGCAGGGTGTAACTCTTCCAACTTATTTAGGTGGATTAGGGTTCGGATTTAAATGGGACATGGGTTGGATGAACGATACTCTTCATTATTTTGAAAAAGACCCCATACATAGAAGTTATCACCATAATAATTTAACTTTTTCTATGTGGTATTCCTATAGTGAAAATTTTATTTTACCCCTTTCACATGATGAGGTTGTCCATGGAAAACGCTCTTTATTAAATAAGATGCCGGGGGACAAATTGCAAAAACTTGCTAATCTAAAGCTTTTGCTTTGTTACCTTTATACTCACCCGGGGAAAAAATTACTTTTTATGGGAACTGAACTTGCGCCAGACTGGGAATGGAATCATAATGAAGGGCTTAATTGGGCTTTTACGAATGATCAGGATAGAAGACATTACCAATCCTTCTTTCAGTACCTAGGGTCATTTTATCTTAATAATCCCTGTCTCTGGGAAATGGATGTTCAAAGAAATGGTTTTTCTTGGATCAATTGCCAGGATTGGCAACAAAGTATTATTTCATATATAAGAAGAGGTAAAAAGGATTGTCTTATCTGTGTTTTGAACTTTACCCCTGTAGTGCGTGATAACTATCGCCTCGGAGTACCAAAATGTCGAGAATATGCAGAAATCTTCAATTCAGATTCTTATTATTATGGGGGAGGCAATGTTGGAAATCAAGGCATAAGAGAAGTAGAGAAAATTCCTTGTAATGATTTTGATAATTCTATTACCCTCACCTTACCGCCACTGGCCTGTTTAATTCTCAAACCTATTGGATTAATTCCCATAAAAGACACTTTCGCCAAAAAAGAGACCTCCCCTTTGAAATAATATTGTCACCGTAAACTCTTATATAATAGTCAACCGGTTGATAATATAATCATATAATTACACCTAATCACTCCCCAAAAAATGAGGGTTATATTCCTTAATTCTGTAAAAAGGCGGATAATAATAGGGCTCCTGAGGTGGCCATAGATAAAAATATTCTATATCAACCTTGGGATAAAAGATCCCCTTAATCTTCCCTTTTGTTTTGCCGGAAACTTGCCCGGCAATGGTGATTAAACGCCAGGGTGAATATATTAGTCGATCAAGATACCCCTTGTATGTAGCAACAAATTTATTAGTAGTGTAAGCTGAAGTTATGGGGATATTTCTTTTATCAAGGGGTTTTCCCAGAATTATTACTTCCGTTTTTAAGGGGAAATTTTGTATGGAAATGATAACACCCCCTAAAAGCACCTTACTTCCAATATATTTATCGGGATCTTTACAGAGTTGATGAATATTTAAATCAATATCTAATTCCTTCTTAAATTCTTTAGGAATAAATGAAGGAGCTGATAAGCAGCCATTCGATAAAATCAGAAAAATGATTATAGAGAAACAGTGTATTTTTATTTTTTCCACTAATTACCTTTCTAGAATAGTCTATAAGATATTCGGCATTTTTTTAAAAAAAAATAAATCTTTCCCAGCCATTTACAAAAAAAATTATTATTGCTATATTTTTTATATAGATTAATTCTGATACATTCGCAAAAAGGAAAAGGTGGAAAGTAAAAAGACCATATTGTCAAATTTTTTTTTAACTATTCATTATAGTTGATATTTTTTATCTTAAAAGAAAACTAAATTTAAATTATTTTAAATAAGAGGCATTATCATAGATTGATAGATTGCGGAGATAAAAATGATGAAGCAGAAAATACTTAAAAATTTACTACTTTTTTCTTTAGGCATGCTGTTTTTTTTCTCACATTCAGCCAAAGCTCAGTATTGGACAGCTCTTCCTCCTTATAATACTTTGTGGCCCCTATGGTCTCCGGCACTCTCTCCTATCGATCCTATAACAGAAGAGCCTTTTCCTATAATCAGTAGTCTCTCCGCAAATACTGTTTTGCCAGTTCAACCCGGCTTAACCTGGGACCCGGCTTGGCCTAATCCCTGGTTATTATACAACACTCCTTCCGGTTTGCTGTTTTATGATCCACTTTATGGAATTAATTTATGGCCGCCGGAATATTTATTTGATCCAATTACAGGTTCTCCGGTCCCAATAACCCTACCAGGGGGCTATCCACTGCTGGCGCCCACTGATGAAACATGGCTGCAACTGCATATTTCGACAGGGAATCAAGCATATCAATTAGCTTATCCACAGTTTGCTCCGACTCCAATCGCCACTACTGCATTGCCAACTGCTTTGTTAGCAGTTTTTGGTTTAACCGGCATCACTATACCGGCACAACCTCCTGCTTCAACTACACTTTTAACAATTGTTGATATTTTAGGATATTTTCCAACAATTTAAAATGCAAAACAAATCACTGCGGATTAATTTGTTGAATTTCAAAACGAATAACTCTTGCAGGCGCCTTTATTTCTACAACATCTCCTTCTCGCTTCCCCAACAACCCCCTTCCAATAGGAGAATAAACCGAAATCTCATTTCGACTAAATTCAGCATCTCTTCCCAATAATATATATTCCACTTGTTTTTCTTTATCTAAATCATAGAGAAGCACTTTACTCCCGAAGACAATCTTGTCTTTAGGTAAATCATCAGGATTTATAACAGCAGCTCTGGCCAATCGATCTTCTAATTGCAGAATCTTTCCCTCTATGAATGACTGATGCTCTCGAGCAGCATCGTATTCGGCATTCTCAGAAAGATCTCCAAAGGCCCTTGCTTCAGCAATTTTTTGTATGACGTCAGGTCTTTCCTTTTTCTTTAATTTTTCTAATTCAGCCATCAGACGCTCATAGTCTTTTTTTAACATGTATTCCTTTTCAGTCATTAGCAATCCCTCTTTTCTTTTGAATGGGTTAGATAATATCCATTTTCAGATGGAAAAGTAATTCAATATAATTTTAAAACAACATTTTAATATTTTTTATTTAAAAAATCAACAAGTGTAATAAAAATAGAATGGAATATTTATTGAACATAAAACTAAATTATCTAAAAATCATGTAGTTATGTTGACCATTTCCTCATTTTACAACATTTGCAACCCCAGGGAAGCATTAGATATATACAATAACCTTCATATACCATATTCAATATTTTTATATAAATTAATTTATTAAAATCATAAGTATTTATAATAAAATTAATACTTGACAAATAGTATTAAAAAATAATAATATCAGCCAGGTATTTTTTGAACCATCTAAATTTTATGGACCTGGATATATCTAAACAACCGATTATATTAGCAAGTTAATCTAGCGAATATTTCATTCAAAATATTCAAGAGATGCACAATCCGGAGGAATTGGACACCGAATCCGGAGTTAGTGGACAGTGAATCCGATTTTTATAGGACAGCTTAATCAGCTAAATCCAACCTGTCATTTTACTTTAT
>JAUWIR010000308.1 GCA_030605265.1 Pseudomonadota bacterium
AATGGAAAGGAAGAAAAAGAATTATAAAAATAAAAGGAAGGCAAAGGAATAAAAAGGAGGATGTTCTATTTATTTATTTTAAGAATTGAATAAAACCCACAACATAATCATACTGGCAACATAACCGGCAAGATGTGTTCCGTGGCCAAAATCATCATCCGGAAAAAGATCGTCATTAATAAAATCATAACCCGGAACAAAAAGAGTGTCGGCCAAATCAGGGGCTAAGGCAAAAACCCCAAAGGTCCTATTAGCAATACCGGAATCTAAAAGACCGACAATAACTCCTGTTCCTGTTGCCAAACTCCAAGACCAGGTACAGTTTAATTTAGCCAGATGCCATTGGTATGAAAAGAGTGGATCATTGGGGATGAATTGATGGGCATGGTAGTAGTAATTAGGGCCGGCCAATAAAACCGATGGTTCGGCAGATAACATTTGGGCCATTTCTAATACTGTCATGTAAGGGGGAATGGATAAAACCTTAAATCCGCCAAAGAAGCTTGAATAGATTTCCCTGCATTGATAAGCGGCATAGATACGCTGCATCTCCTGAAAAGAGGCGCCGGGATAAAAAACAACAAGGTTTTGACCGGTAACATAACTTGGTTGCCCCGGGACATAGGTTGCTCCAATTGATTCTAAAGCAGCCGGCTTATAGCGAAACTGAGGTACAATTTCCGGCGACTTTTGCCAGGGAAAAGAATCAGCAGGGTATGTAGGGGGAGGAAGGGGGGATGACAAAGGAAAATAGAATAAAGGGGGATTTTCGTAAGGATATCTATAAGAGGGCTTATTTATTGTCTGTGAAAATGCTGAAATGTGGCTTCCTGAAAAGTTTTGAGGGGTGTATGGTTGAAATTCATGATTACCGGGATATTGATAGTAAAAAGAATGAGGATAAAAATATTGAGGATGAGAATAATGAGGGCAAGAATAATAAGGTGGAGAATCCCGGGGAAAAGAATTAACTACCTGTTGATAGGGTAAATAGTAATAGCCGGGTGGAAAATAAAAAGATGGGTTTGATGCCTGAATTTGTGGTGAAAGATAAAAGCAGACAAAAAGAAAAAGAATAGATAAATAATTTATTTTTGATAAATATTTATTTGTATCTGATGATAGTAAATACCTGAAATTTGGGTTAATCATGTTGTAAAATTATATAAAAATAGAATTGACCTCCTTTTTTAATATATTAGGTTATGTATCGTCATGTCAAATAAATCGAATTAAGCAATTCTAATTTTAACCTAAATAAAAGGATAGTATTTTACTCCGCCTGAATGAAAGGGGCTTAAAAATATTTTTTTAAGCCCCTTTTTTTTTCTTTAGAATAGCAAGAGTAGCAAAGGAATTATTGAAGGGGGTTTCTTTTACTTGGGTTTGACGGTTTTTCTTTTTTTGTGGTTTGTTTGTTTTGATGGGCTTAGTAAATGTGGTGGTCTTATTATCACTATCACGTGAAGGTTTTGTAATATTTTTTCTCATCGACAAAGATATTCTCTTCCTCTTAAGGTCCACTTCCATTACCCGAACCATTACTTTTTGATGCACTTTAACTATCTTGGCGGGATCTTTGACAAATTGATCTGCTAATTCACTGATGTGAACAAGTCCGTCCTGATGGACACCAATGTCCACAAAAGCCCCAAAGGCAGTGATATTAGTAATAATACCGGGAACAGTCATCCCTTCCTTCAGATCTTGCATTTTTTCTATGCCTTTGGCAAAAGTAAATTCCTGGAATTTTTCTCTTGGGTCCCGACCAGGTTTAGACAATTCATTGAGAATATCCGTGAGAGTGGGCAATCCTATTGTATCAGTAACATATTTTGAGATCTCAATTTTTTTTCTTACCTCCGGATCTTTAATCAAGTCTCCAACACGACAGACCAGATCTTTGGCCATAGTTTTAACCACATGGTAACTTTCAGGATGCACGGCACTTTCATCAAGGGGATTTTTCCCATCCTTTATCCTTAAAAAACCTGCAGCCTGTTCAAAGGCTTTTGGACCTAATCGGGGCACCTCTTTGAATTCATTTCTGCCGGCAAAAGGACCATGTTCATTTCTATAAGCTATGATATTTTTGGCAAGTTGCGGTCCGAGCCCGGAAACATAGGTTAATAATTGGACACTGGCCCTGTTTACATCTACACCTACTGCATTAACACAGCTTATGACCACGTCATCTAAGGATTGCCGTAAAGCTGTTTGATCAACATCATGCTGGTACTGACCAACGCCTATAGACTTTGGATCAATTTTTATCAATTCGGAAAGAGGGTCCATTAATCGCCTTCCAATAGAAACCGATCCCCTGACCGTAAGATCCTGATCAGGGAATTCCTCGCGGGCAGTCTCTGAAGCGGAATAAATTGAGGCGCCGCTTTCATTAACAAGAACAATCCGGATATTTTTTGATATGGTAGGAAGGTTTTTTATGAAAGTTTCCGTTTCTCTTCCCGCGGTTCCATTACCAACGGCTATAGCCTCTATTTTATAATCATTACAGAGTGTCAGGACTATTTTTTCCGCCTCTAAAGCTTGTTTTTCAGACCCATGGGGAAAAATGGTTTCATAGTGCAGTAGTTTTCCCTGTTGATCAAGGCAGACAACTTTACAGCCTGTTCTAAAGCCTGGATCGATCCCCATCACTTGTTTTGATCCAAGAGGGGAGGCTAAAAGGAGCTGCCGCAAATTTTCAGTGAATACATTGATGGCTTCCAGATCAGCTCTTTCTTTGGTGGCGACCCTTATCTCGGTTTCCATTGATCGGGAAAGAAGCCTTTTATAGCAATCGTGAGCTGCAAGTTTCACGTAAAAAGAATCTTCCGCCTCTCCTTTGACAAAGAGGTTTTCAAGTATTTGCAGGGCCTTTTCCGGAGGGGGAAGAATACTAAGGTTTAAAATATTCTCATTTTCTCCACGGCGCATAGCCAGTATTCTGTGGGATGGAGCTGTGCTTGCCGGCTCTTCCCAATCATAATAATCTTTATATTTAATCCCTTCAGTTTCTTTTTCCTTAATAACTGTTGTTTTAAAAACAGCTTGGTTGAAAAATAGCTGACGCAATTTTGCGCGGGCTTGAGCATCTTCATTGATCATTTCGGCTATAATATCTCTTGCCCCGGATAAAGCATCTTCAATAGAGTTTACGCCTTTTTCAGCATCAATAAAGGATTCGGCCTCTTTATCAGGATCAATCCCTTTTTGTTCAAAGATAGATAAAGCAAGAGGCTCAAGGCCTTTTTCTCTGGCAACAGATGCTTTTGTTTTTCGTTTTGGTTTATAGGGAAGGTAGATATCCTCCAGAAGGGGCAAGGTTTCAGCAGCTAATACTTTTTTCTTTAATTCGTCGGTAAGATGATTATTTTGTTCTAAGGATTTTAAAATATACTCTTTTCGCTCATCAAGGTCCTTTAATTGATTCAATCGGTCTCTGATCTTCACTACGGCAACTTCATCAAGGTCGCCGGTCATTTCTTTTCTATAGCGAGCAATAAAGGGAACAGTGGAGCCTTGCTCAAAAAGCTCGGCCACAGCCAGAACTTGCGCCTCTCTCAATTCATTCTCTTGGGCAATTTTGTTGATATGGACTTTATTCATAAATTTTGATTACTCATTTGGAGGTTGAGTTACGAGTGCTTAAAAAAGGTACCCATTATACAACAAATTGTCCTTTAGAAGTCAAATAAAAAATTGCATCCTGTGCAATTAGATTTTTAGGATCACTAATGAAAAAAAATTTCGGACAGGATAACAGGATAAACATGATTTGTAACCGTTCTCGGATTTAAAGGTTCAGGGTTCAAAAATTCAGAGGTTCAGAGTTCACAGGTTCAGGGTTGGGTTTAATCAAGACATGTGGTTTTCAAGTTTTAAAAGCCCAAAATTTACAGTTTCACCAAATGTTTTGAGCCGCGCCATAGGCAAGATAAATGGGCCCTAAAAAACCTGAACGTTGAACTCAGAACTGTCTTTAATCCAAAGAAAACTATGAACTCTGAACCCAGAACCTCTGAACTATTTTTAATTAGTGATCGCAGATATTTTCTCCAGTCTTGAGGGTCCCATTGAGATAGCTTTTAACTATTGCTTCCGGAGGTTCAGCAGGAGCGCCTATCTGTACTTTAATGTTATTTTCTGAAAAAAGGTTTAGAGCCCTTTGCCCCATTCCTCCGGCAATAATGACCTGAGCTCCTCTCTCTGCAAGCCACCTGGGCAGAAGCCCTGGTTGATGCTCCGGGGCAGCCACCATTTCTTTGTTGAGAATTTCTTTTTTATCCGGGTCAACATCAATTAAAGCAAACTCCTCGCAATGGCCAAAGTGCATGGCCAATCTTCCTGCTGCTATTGGTATGGCAATACGCAATGATTTTTCCTCCTTTTCTTTTAAATCTTCAGTTTTTGGATTTGCGGTATTATGGGTGGTGGTGTTTGACTCAGTGGTGTTTGATTCATTCATTTCAAGGATCGGACGGATTACCCTTTCAAAAGCTTTGGCGGTTTCAGTCCTGGCATAGTGATATACATAGGGCCTGCCGGAATCGCATGCTTCGACTATCTGAGGATCAAGGGGAATCCGGCCTAGAAAGGGGACCTTCATATCTTCAGCCATGCGCTCTCCTCCACCGCTTTTAAAAATTTCAGTTATTTCATTGCATTTTGGACAAATAAAACCACTCATATTTTCTACTACACCTAAAACAGGCAACTTGAGAGCATGGCAGAAATTAATAGACTTGCGCACATCAGCCAGAGCAACTTCCTGGGGGGTGGTTACCACCACAGCTCCGTCCGCTTTTTCAATAAGTTGACATACTGAAAGAGGTTCATCACCAGTCCCGGGCGGAAGATCAATGATCAAATAGTCCAGTTCTCCCCATTCCACATCTTTTAAAAATTGTTTAATCACTCCCATTTTCATGGGGCCGCGCCAGATAACTGCGTCATCTTTTCCACGGAGGATCAACCCAAGAGAGACAACCTTTAAATTATCACTGAGGGCAATGGGAATAATGACTTCCTCTGTTGCTGTTAGAGTGCGGTCTTCGAGATGAAGAAGTTTTGGTATACTGGGGCCGTGAATGTCTACGTCAAGAAGCCCAACCCTTTTCCCGGCAAGACCAAGAGAGATGGCCATGTTGGCGGCTACAGTGCTTTTGCCTACGCCCCCTTTGCCGGAGATCACTAAAATTTTATTTTTAATCTTAGACATGCGGCTCTGAAGCGCCTGACGATCCATGACTTCTTCACTTCTCTCTTCGGGTTTTTGATCCTTGGTAGTACAAGAATCTGTTTCACAAGTATTACATGTTTTTTCAGTCATAACTGTCTCCATTAACTTTATTAATACAGCTTGATAAGCTGATGAGCTGATAAAACAGCTGATGAGCTGTTAAGCCACATATAAGCCCTGACCTCTTAACCCTGAACTTTGAACCTCTGAACTCAGAACTCTGAACTTTGAACCTCTGAACCTCAGAACTCAGACCCGTGAAAGCTTACAATAATTAAAAGAAAAATTCTATAGTAAATTTTTTACATTTTTCCAGAGAGTTTGAATGTCCTTCCCGGCAGGGCTGTCATTACATTCCACCACTGCTTTCGCCTCGACTTGTGCAAGGGGTACCTCTTTGTCGTAATGAATACGCCCGGCAATAATGATATTTTTTTCTTTTGCTTCTCTCTCGATTTTTTCGGTTACGGTTATATTGAGGTCGAATTTATTAATGCATATAGCTACCGGGATTTTAAAATGGTTGGTTAAAGCCACAACCCTCTGTAAATCATGCTCCCCGGACA
>JAUWIR010000165.1 GCA_030605265.1 Pseudomonadota bacterium
TAGTCCTAACCCAGTTTTTAAATGGGATTATGAAGCACCGATTAGTTTTCCGTATAACAATGAATTTTCATACAATGGAGGAGGATTCAATTTAAATGATGTAGCTACCGGTAATTGTATCTGGGAAATCGAAGCAGAAGAGAATGTTTTTTCCGTTGCATATGATGGTCCACCTTTAGAAGAAGGGTCTCTGTTGCATAGGCTGGATCGCCCTGTTTCAGGAATAGTGCTTTTTGCCAAAACATCAAAAGGGGCCTCTCGCCTTAGCCAACAAATTCGTTCCCGAACCATCTCTAAAATCTATTTAGCCCGGGTGGAAGGAGTAATGCACCTTAAAAAAGGGGACTTGCACTCCTTCATAAAAAAGGGGCTAAAAACTGTTCAAATCATTAAAAAGGAAGAAACCGGCTCACAAAGCGCCCTCTTATCCTACCGGACTATTAAAAAAAGAAAAGATACCTCTCTTCTTGAAATTCAACTTCACACAGGCCGCAAACACCAAATTCGTGCTCAATTATCTGCTGCCGGCTGCCCCATTGTAGGTGACAAAAAGTATGGGGCCTCTTATACCTTAAAGGATCAATCTATTCACCTTTTCGCCAAATCCCTGACCTTTTCCCACCCAACAAAAAAAGAAATCATTACCATCCAAGCCCTTACACCTTACTGGTGCTAATGGAAAGCAAAAAAAAAATTAAAGGCAAAATAATTTAGACAGGATTAACAGGATTCTACAGGATATCTTTCATATACTGTCCGATGTCTTAAAAAAAATAAAGACGAAAAATTAGTTAGAAGGTTTAAGTATGGGTAATATACTTAGCAAGGGCATAAATTGCGATTATTAAATTCACCGCAGAGGGCGCAGAGAACACAGAGATTATCTAATCTTTTCTCTGCGAACTCTGCGATCTCTGCGGTGAAAAAAAGATAATGGAAAAGACGAAATTTATTTATTGGCAAGATGACGACATGTGGATTGGATATCTTGAGGAACACCCCGACTACATGACTCAAGGAAAAACTATAGAGGAATTAAAAGAAAATTTAATAGATATATACAAAGAATTGAATAGCGGGAATATACCCTGGTTGGTGATCAATGCACTGAGCAGGAAAAGCAAGGGTCATAGGCCCGGATCAATTGCTCGCATTTTTTTTTGAGGTCATCAGGATTATCCGGCTGGTAAAACTTTTCAGCTAAGGCCTTTAGATCTTTTTCAATATTGGCAAAATTGTGTGAGGTGGGAGTAACCAGGTTGGCCTTTTCCACAATGCCCCTTTGGTTTAGGGTGTAACCGTGCACCAGCAAACCCCTGGGGGCTTCGGTTACGGCCGTGCCCGGGCCGGATCTGATTTTCACTACAGGTTTTTCCTTTTGAGGATTGAGGCTGGTTAAAAGGCGATGGCACTCTATCATTCCCTCATAAATTTCCAGGGCCTGGGCCACATTATTGTGAAAGGGATTATAATCAGGCACATTAAAGCAGACGTCTTCAGCCAATTTTTTGGTTTCTTCATGAAATTGATCAAACTTGATATTTACTCTGGCTAAAGCGCCCACCATAAAAGGACCTCTTCCCTTGAGAAGACACTTTTTGGCCATAGCATAATCCACTTGCTCCTCAATAAATTGCTCCTGATATTCATCAATACTCCAACTTCCGCCTTTTGAAGAAGTGAATACTCCCTCATTAATGGCGTATTCATGCTGGTGACGAAGGGAAATAAATTCCGTATCCACCTTAAAATCAGGATAAGGCAGTCTGCCAATTAAATGGGCAGTTTCTCTGGCCATGGGCAGGACCTTTTCAATCCCCTGGGCTAAGGAAAGAAGACTGCTTTTGGCGGGAATTTGCGTAAAGCCGTTTACTACCAGGGAAATGGGATTAAGGGCCCTTCCGCCGATGACCTCCCCTACCCTGTTCATAGCTTCCTTCATATGAAGGAAATTATTTTTCTCTTTTTCAAACCTAGGCATCATACCGACAAAACCGGGATAGCCAAAATAATCCGGCAAAGCGAACATATAAAGATGAACAATATGGCTGGCCACTATCTGAGCAAGACACATTAACCTTCGCAAGTGTTTGGTCTGAGGGCTGGGGTCAATGCCCATGGCTTTTTCCACTGCTTGAAGCGTGGTGGTCATATGAGAAATTGGACAAATCCCGCAAATACGAGAGCCAATGTCCCCTACCTCATCATATTTTCGGCCTACTAAAAAGCCCTCAAAAAAACGAGGGGGCTCAAAAATTTTCAAGGTTATGTCCAAATCCTCTTCTCCAATTTTAACCACAAGATCCGTCTCCCCTTCTACCCTGGCAAGATAATCAATGGAAATAGTCCTGGGCTCAGGTTGTTGATCCATACAGCTGTGCCCCCTTTCGAAATTCAAGTTTATTTGATGCGTATTGGGTAAATTTGCGAAAGATATCATCCGGCTCTAAACCCATTTTCTCAAACTGCCAGGCCAGGGCCCGGGAATTGGCATCCTCCATCGGCCCCCAGCAAGCATAACAGGCCCGGCCATAAGATGGGCACAGGGCGCCACACCCTGCATTGGTCACCGGCCCCATGCAGGGCAGTTTATCTGCTATCAGCAGGCAAAGATTTCCCTTTAGCTTGCACTCAACACACACGGAATAATTAATAAAATTGGCCCTTTTCCCCAGCAACAAAGAGGTTACCGCCTCCACCAAATCTTTTTCCCCCATGGGACAGCCTTTGATATACCCGTCCACTTTCACATAATCATCAACTGGATGGGCTTTCATGGAATGAAGAGGTTGAATCTGCTGATAGACCCTTTTTTCCATTTCCAATTCACTGGTGGAATTTTTTATAGCCGGGATTCCCCCATTCACTGCACAAGAGCCTATGGGTAAAAGGAATTTGGCAGCTTGCCGAACCTTCTTTAATTGATCTGCCTGCCAGGCCTCAGTAATGGCCCCGTCAATCAAGACCAGATCAAACGGGCCTTCTTCTCCTCCACCGCTTTCCCCCATGCGAAAGTAGATGATCTCCAGGTTTTCAAAGATTTCCAATATTTTCTTTTGAAAAAAAATCAATTGAAACTCACACCCGGCACAACAGGTATATTTAAAAACCCCCAACCTGATTCTTTTCTTCCTGTTCATTTGACCCCCAAGGGAAAACACTTTCTTCACCATGAAGGACATGAAGAAAAAGAAGGAATAAAAAAATCTTCATGCTCTTCATGGTAAAAAAATAAAAAGTATCTTTATCATTTACCTAAAGACTTTTTTCATTTTTCACTTTTCATTTTTCATTTTTCATTTTGCACTTTTCATTTCCTTAAAGCATAGTATCAGCAAAAGGTTTAATGTCAGGATATTGAAAAATAGGGCCATCCTGACAGACAAACTTTGCCCCAATCTGGCAATGGCCGCAATGCCCTGTTCCACAGCGCATTCTCCTTTCCATGGCCAGATATAAATCTTTTTCACTATAGCCCTGAAGCAATAACTTCCGTGCAACAAACCGCATCATAATTTCAGGGCCGCACATACAGACTAAGGCCCTGGATAGATCAATCTGCAAATCCTCCAAAAAATGAGTTACCAGGCCTACATTCGGCAGTAGGCTTGAGTATTCGGGTAATTTGTCAACACAATAAATTGTGCTTATTTCTTCCTTTTTTTGCCAATCCATTAAATCCTTTTGAAAAACCATTTCCTCTGGTGTTCTGGCGCCATAAACCAGATAAAGATTATTGATTTGATTTCTCTTCTCAAGGCAGTATAAAAGAAAAGGTCGAAGGGGCGCTAAGCCTACCCCTCCTGCTACCAGCAAAATATCCTTCCCGACTATTTCCTCTGTAGGCCAGCCATAGCCGAAAGGGCCCCTGATAAGAAGTTTGCCGTCAATTTCCATTCGTTCAATGAGGCTGGTTACATTCCCCACACAGGCGATGGTATGCATAAAAAAATTATTACCTGGTTGAGCTAAAGAACTAAAGGAAATAGCCGCCTCCTCAACTCCCGGAAGACCCAGCATATTAAATTGCCCTGGGGTAAATTGAAAATCCTCCTCTTCTTCCAGGGACAAAAAATAAGACCGAATTTCGGCAGTTTCCTGAAAGATATCGACAATTCGAGCTGTCTTAAAGGCTAAGGTATCAGGCATAACCATCCTCTCTCATCCTTTTGAAGTTACTTTTCTGCACCTCTTTGGCCATTTCAGTAAGATCAATATGAGTTGGGCACCAATACATACATCGCCCACAACCAATACAACCAAAACAGCCAAACTGTTCAACCCAGGTGGCCAGTTTGTGGGTGACAAACTGACGAAGCCTTGCTTTGCGGGAAGAGCGATAATTGGCCCCGTGCACCTCGGCAAAATGAAGCTCCTGGCAGGAATCCCAATATCGGACTCGATCACACTCTTTTAAATCAAAACTGATTTTATCCTTTACATTAAAACAAAAACAGGTAGGACAGACCATGGTACAATTGGTGCAGCCCAGACAGCGCTCCTCTGCCGTCCTCTGCCACACAGGATGATCCTGATTTTCCAAAAGTGTTTGTACTAAATTGGTTGTATCGAGATTTTTGATAAACCTCCCCTTTAGTTCTTGAAACAATTGTTCTTTTTTCTTAAATAAGGAATCATCTGCTTGGGGAAGATTTAAAGGCAAAAGAAGATCTTTAGCTTTTTCTGAAAATGATTCAATAAGGTAGGACTCCCCACAATCAGTAAGAAGAAAATCAAAGCCTTTATCCAGTTCAACAAAGGGGCCTGTGCCCATGGATGAGCAAAAACAGGTCGGACATACCTTAGTGCAATTAAGGGCCATGATCAGAGTATTCTCTCTCCTCAACCGATAGTTGTGATCCTGAAAACTCTTTAGTAAAAATACCTTATCAAGGACTAAAATAGCGTGAAGATCACAGGAATGGACCCCAATTAAAAGTTGCCCGGGAACATCTTGTACTTTTTTTATAGTAAACCCTTGATCTTTCTGATAAATTGTACAAATCTTTTCTTCAGGAAGGAAAATAAATTTTCTTGGCCCAAGCATGGTAGTATCATAATCCATGACCAAATCATTCACCTCTTCTATCAAAGAGAAGACAAAATGCCCTTCCTTTTCCACTGGTCCAATCAGCTGAAAGCTTTCCTGCAGCTTTTTTAGCCATGAGGAAAATTGATTTTTTTCTATTACAAAGGCATCTTTTGGCACAGTTTTTCCCTCATTTTTCTACTTAAATCTTTGGCGATCTTTTTCCCCAATCATACCACTGCCATACATCCTGGGTCAGGTCTTCATAGTCCCTCTTAATATGATTGAATAAGCGAGCATTCTCTATGGAAATCCCGCTAAAATCCGAAAGAATTTGAAAAAGTTCAAGGTCCTCTGTGGAAAACTGTCTTGGATGATCAAGGTATACTCTTAAATTTCCTATACAACTTCCTCTGACCATAAGGGGAGTGCACAAGATGGAAAAAATGCCTTCTTCCAGTAACTGTTCCGGATATTGCACTACCTGACTTTCCCTTATATCCGGTATGATTACTAACTGCTTTAAGCACTCTTTTATGGATTTATCCGCCAAAACCGGTCCTTTTTTTAAGAATTCCTCACTTAAGCCAAAGGTAGCGCTGACCGAAAGGGCCCCTGTCTTACGATTCAACAAAAGAATTGAGGACCCCTTTCCCCCAATCATTTGGGCGGCTTTGGCAACGATCAACTGCAGCACTTCCTTTAAATCAAGTCGAGAGGTAATTACCTTGGCAATTTGTGATAAAGCATGTAAGCTTTGATACAATTTGGCATTTCCCAAAACAATCCCCCCTTGACTGCAAAGGGTGGTGACGTAACTAATCTCATCTGAAGAAAAAGATCGGGGGGTGCCGGTAAACAGCCATAAGCTGCCGATGGGCCGGTCCTTTGATTTAAGGGGAGCACATAAAATTGAGCGGATGCCTTCCTTTTCAGCAAGTTTTTTGAAATGAGGGTGTTCTCCGGCATCAAAAATAGTAATCATTTTCCCCTTCATCACTTCCCGATCAACCGGATTATCAGTTAAAGGAACAGGGCCTTGGGAAGAGTATTCTTTTGACAAGTTTTTGACCACCATGACCACCATGGCCTGCTTGGCCGGATCATAAAGGTGAAGGGCTGAAGCTTGCACATCCAGACAATTTTCTACATTATCTAAAATGCTTTGCAAAGCCTCATTGAAATTTAGCGTACAGGATATTTCCCCACAACGCTGACAAAATTCATCCAGGTATTTTTTTTCCATCTCTTTCATTTTTTTTCCTTTCACGATGGAAATCTTAGCTATTTCTTTTTTCTCCTCTCTCTCCGGCATGCTTATTCAATGCCCGATCGTTATTATCTCTTGCTTTTCGGGAAATGGGAAAAATTATACTGACAAAAATAATTGAGATAAGAAAAAGGCCCTCTTATAGCCATTGCTTTAATCTATTGTAAATAAATAGAATGAGTCTTTTTCTTAATAACTAAAAAAACTGCTATTTTTTGATTTTTTTCAGATAGTTATATAAAACTATCCACCTATTTATCCACAAGTTTTTCACAACTTTTGTGGAAAACCGGACTAAGTTATAGCAAAAATTGATATTTTAATATTGAACATTTATATTTATAAAAATTTTATAAATTTCTTCTATTTATGGATAAATTTCTTACTTCTACTCTTACTCTGCAAGGATCTTCCGGTATAGAGAAATAACATGCAAACTTTTCGGCATCCTTCATTTATGCCCAAAAGTAGTTGACACTTTTTAAACTTTGAACCACGGATGAACACTGATAGGCACGGATAAAAAATCTGTGTTTATCAGTGTCTATCAGTGGTTCAAAAGTAGTTTTTTTATTTATCTGTAAAACTAAAAAGTGTAAACAGACAAATGAAGAATGCCATTAATTCTAGCGAAGATTCGCCTCAAACCGACAAGATTAAAGCTTAATAGTGGTGCTCCGCGATGCTGGTTTCCGGCTGCTAGATGTTAGATAAATTTACAAACATTCCTTTTTCATCCAGTATCCCGAAACCAGCATCCAAGTAGCAATCTTTATTTTGCATTAAAGCAAACTAAAAACTTGCCTCATTTGTTAAGTTTTTGGGTGACCTAGACGACCTAATTGAATAAATCCGGCTAAGACCAACTTTACAAAGATAAATACAAGCATTTCGTTTTCAAAAGAAACCCGAGAAAAATAAGAAATGGACAGCACGCAAGATATAAAGTTTCCTTCAGAATTTGGTGAATCCCCTGATGATTTTTTGGAGCAATATGAGTCTTTGATTTATAAAATTATTTATGAACATACCAGAGAAAATTCCAGATTCGAGGCAGAGGATTTGTTTCAAGAATTTTTTATCCATATTGCTGAAAACAATTTTAGGCGTCTGCGCTGCTTCAGGAGAGATAGTCAGCCAATTACCTATTTGGGGAGAATTCTTCGTAATTTTTTATATGATCAATACAGAAAAAAAGGAGTTAAAGTATCAATAGACAGCTTAGATGAAATGGAGGAGAAAAAGGAAAAACTGATCCCCGATACATCTTTAGACTTAGAAGGTCATTTAACCAGTGAACTTATTCAAGAGGCCATTAAAGAGACCTTCTCAAAACTATCAAATAGCGCTAAATTAATCTTCAATCTTTCTATAAATGAAGAAAGTGCGGCCAAGGAAATCTCAGCTCTTTTGGGGGTGAAAGTGAAATCCGTGTATAAAAGTAATGAAAAGATAAAAAAAATTTTAAAAAATGAATTAAAAAAGAGGGGAATTAAAAATTTTTAGCTGATTCTATTTTTAAGGGGGGAAAAAGAAAAAATTTTTCGTCTATTCTAAAGAAAGAGAAATTTAGCCATTATTTTTGGGGATTTTAACAAATTCGACTATTTTAATTACCACAAGACGAAGGATAAAGATTAATGAGTAAGATGGATGATATCCTTAAAAAAAATTATCTTCAGATCAAAAATGAGCTTATTCCCCCAAAAAAGGAATGCCCGAAGGAAGATCTATTATGGAATTATGCTCAGGGGGAATTATCAAAAAAAGAAAAAGAACGTATTAATGGGCACCTTTTAGCCTGCTTCGATTGTTTAGAATCTTTAAAAGTCATTAAGATGATTGAAAAAGCCAAAAAATCTACTCAAAAAGTACCCCCACATTTACATAAAAAGGCCAAAGAAATACTTCAAAAAGAATTACAGATGCCTGGGATGCAGGCAAAAGATAAGAAAGTATTAGGCAAGGTATCTCTACTTTGGGATCAATTGATCAACAAGA
>JAUWIR010000603.1 GCA_030605265.1 Pseudomonadota bacterium
AAGAACCTGGAGCGATTGGACAAGGATCAATTCTCTGACATTGAGGCGGAATAATGCTGGACATTTTTATAATATTTAAATTTCCTATCCCTGAAGCTAGTAAGGCCCCATCAAAAGCATTAAGAGGGGAGTACCCTTCCGATGCCCCTGCAACAAAGAAATATTTAGTTAAAATTTTCGATATCATAAATTTATTGTTTTTTCGTTTTGATAATTTTTTACTGAATTAAGCCCTTTTACAACAGGCTTATATGGTAATTGATGATCTTTTAAATCTAATTGTCCTCTTTTCATTTCTACTGTTGCTGAATATGAGGCTTTTAGTTTCTTTTTTAAAAATTCAAAAGCTTTCCACGGGTCAACAGTATCTCCACAAGTAAAAATATCCACAGCCGCATAGCCGTATTCCGGCCAAGTATGAATAGCTAAATGGGATTCTGCAATCACCACTACACCACTTATTCCATGAGGATTAAATAGATGAAATACACTCTCAACAATAGTCGCATTACATTCTTTAGCCGCCTTTTCCATATATTTCTTTACTAAATCACGGCTGTTTAAAATTATATTGTCACAATTAAAATACTCAGCGAGTATTTGTCGGCCTAGCCCTTTCATAAGCTACCCTCCTTCTTTGCCCATTAGACCTCCCTGGCTAATTAGTTGCGTTAAAGCATGAAATTTTACATTATTTAATTTCTAAAGTAAAGCATTATTTTCCAGAAAAATTATTTGCTATGTATATGATTTTGTACAAACTTTTCTCTTTTTCTCCCATAGGTTAAAAATTTTTTTTACTCTATCGAATTTCTTTTCAATTATGGCTCTTTGAAATTCAAATTTTTGTATACTTTATTTTTTTAACCTCCAGTGAAAATTAAATTAGGTTGTTTATTTTATCTGAGCTTGATTGTGGTCAATTTTCCTGAATGCTATAGCTCTTCTATATATGCCCTTGAACGATCCATTGTAAATCCGGACAGCAAAATAAGTACCAAACATCTTTTATAAGGTTCAACCCCGGCGTGCTTAGGCATTTAGTGATTCAACGTCGACAATTTCTTGTCTATTAATAAATTTAAAGCATAGAAATTTTCACTTAAAACTGTACCTATAAATAACTGATATTATATAATTTTCATTATCCTTTGTGCCGACTTTTCGGCCATGCGTGTTTCATTTTATTTATACGGCTTATCAGCTTGTAAAGACAGCTAATAAGCTGATAAGAAAAAAAAGCTTAACAGCTCATCAGCTTAATTTAATGGATTTTCAGTAACTCTTAATTCCTTTACAGGAGTACCATCACCCCAAATCCCCATATACATTTGTTCCGGGGTTTTGCCGAGAGCGTATTCTCGATTAAGGTCGTAAAAGGCAGCATCAGTGAGGGCATCGAATAATTTCCAGTAACCATAATAATCTAAAGCATCAGGACCATAATTTCCAAAAGACCTATTACGTACCTGTATACAACAGGAAGCTGTATGATCGGCTACCAAAGAGGGCACCCCATGGTCATCTGAAACAATAGTGATAAAATTTTTATTTTCAAAAGAAAGCTGGGGAGTGAAATAAAAAATTTCTTTGGCTTTTTGACTGCCTACGCGACTGTCCTGATCACCAACCACAATAAGCAAAAGCGTATCACCGGGGACCTTCGAAAGATCCTCCAAAGGGGTTTTAGGACTTGGTGCAATCGTCATAACCGCCCGGGGTACCGGTAAGATTGATTCTTTAGCCAAGGCAGCAATATTGACTGCTAAAACCCCGCCACAGGAATGACCTACTATGGCACATTTATCTAAATCCGGTCTTACATGCTCTCCTGTTTGTAATTCATCAAGAGCATCCTGTACAGAATGTATGGCATTTGAAGTAAAGCGAGACAAAAAAATCCTCAAGGATTGATACATTGGAAATACTACAATATTTCCCTTTTTTACCATATGATCGATCCAATTGCCATAGGTGTATGGGCTTATTCCATAGAGACCATGTAAAAAAAAATCAGTGGAGCCGTCTCCGGTTTCGGTTCATCCGGCTCAAAAAGATAGTAGGATCGAGGTCCGAAACCGTAGAAGTTGCTAATTACCTTATCATGAGAATATTCAGCTCCCCCAGGGCCTGTTGATGGTTGGCCCGGTGGAACTACAGCCGAAGCAGTACTGACAAATACCCATAAATAAAAAAAAATAAATATTATTTGTTTCAAGCGAGTTTGTATAATTTGAAAAGTAGTATATGAGATGTGCATTTTATGCTCCCCTTTTTTATTCTTGTTTTTTCGGATGATGTTAGAGAATCGTCCAAATTTTGTACTGTATTTTTCGGTCTAAAAAACAACAGGGACCACTTCGTGCAAAAAAAGGTGGCGATTATTCCTTCACTCTATCATTTATCCATGGGAATTAAAGATAGCTGGATAGTACCAAGAATTTTCATTTTTTTTGCGGAATTTCAGCCTTCATAATTCATCCTTTATTAACTTGAAAGCATAAACAGAACTAATTAGGTAGGGGATAAAATAGTAGCAATTATTTTTTTTCTTCAAGACTAAGGATATAGCCATCGGCTAAAAGTGAATCTGTTAACCTTTCGATAGAACCTTTAATTCCCTTATTAAATAATTGAAGACTTGTTTGCTCATCTATATCCGGTCTTAGATGAATAAGATTTTGAAGTAATTTTTTATATAATCCATCAATTTCTGTTGCAGTTTTTATTCGTTCTTCTTTGACTACTTCGGGTGCACTTGATGACTCAGCCTTTTGCTTTTGATTATAAACTTCGACAATTTTTTTTGAGTGACCATACAGTATACTTAAAATTTTATATAAAGTGTCAGATACAAATTCATAACTGGCCAGAGGGACTTTTATAATACCCTTCAATGATCCGGTTGAAAGACTTTCAACTA
>JAUWIR010000560.1 GCA_030605265.1 Pseudomonadota bacterium
GATCAGGAACACGACTTTATCCTCTCACTCAGGTAGTGAGTAAACAGCTAATGCCTATTTACGATAAACCCATGATTTACTATCCGCTGTCTATGCTCCTTTTGACCGGCATTCGAGAAATTCTTATTATTTCTACTCCCCATGATTTGCCATTATATCAGGAATTACTGGGGGATGGCGCTCAATTGGGAGTTTCCTTCTCTTATGCTGTGCAGCAGCGTCCTGAAGGGCTCGCCCAGTCATTCATTATTGGTCACGAATTTGTTGGCCGTGATCAGGTGTGCCTTATTTTGGGGGACAATATCTTTTATGGCCACGATATGGTAAAAATTCTTCAAAAGGCAGCTTCCCGGGAAAATGGGGCTACAGTGTTTGGTTATTGGGTAAAGGACCCTGAACGTTATGGGGTGGTTTCTTTTAATAATGAGGGAAAAGCTATTGATATAGAAGAAAAACCGGCTAATCCCAAATCCCATTATGCAGTCACCGGCCTTTACTTTTATGATAATTGTGTTTTGGATATTGCAGCCTGCCTTAAACCCTCCTCCAGAGGAGAACTAGAGATTACTGATGTAAATCGAGCTTATCTGGTTGAGGGTAATTTAACAGTTGAAAAATTGGGACGAGGTATTGCCTGGTTAGACACTGGTACCCCGGAGTCTTTACTGCAAGCGTCTAATTTCATAGGAACTGTTGAGGAACGTCAAGGCTTAAAAGTTGCTTGTATTGAAGAGATTTCTTACCGATTAGGGTATATCAGTGCTGATCAGGTAAAAAATTTAGCCAAAAATTTAATGAAAAATGGATATGGGCAATACCTGATGAAGATTTTACAGGAAGAGCAGTTTGATTAAATAAAATTTTCAGGAGATTGAAATGAAGCTCTTAGTAACAGGGGGTGCCGGATTCATTGGATCAAACTTCATTCAATATACATTAGCTCAAAGACCGGGGTGGCATATTGTTAATCTTGATGCTTTAACGTATGCAGGAAATCTGGCCAATTTTGATAATCTCCCTTTATCACATAGGCAAAGGCACCATTTTATCAAAGGAGATATTAAAGATAAAACCCTTCTCACCCAAATTTTTTCTGATTATAATTTTGAGGCAATTATTAATTTTGCTGCAGAATCACATGTTGATCGGTCTATCCTTGGGCCTGAGGCCTTTGTGGAAACAAATGTGTTGGGTACCTTTCGCATACTGGAAACAGCGAAATGTTTTTGGGAAAAAAATCAAAAACCAAATACCTTTCGTTTTCTCCACGTATCAACTGATGAAGTATATGGAAGTTTAGGGAAAGAAGGTTATTTTAAAGAAACTTCACCCTATGATCCATCAAGCCCCTATTCAGCCTCAAAAGGTGCCTCTGATCACTTTGTATCGGCGTATTTTCGGACCTATGGGCTTCCGACAATTATTACTAATTGCTCTAATAATTATGGCCCCTACCAGTTTCCTGAAAAACTTATCCCTCTTATGATTATTAATAGTATTGAACAAAAGCCCCTCCCTGTTTATGGGGATGGAAAAAATGTACGAGATTGGCTTTATGTGCATGATCACTGTGAAGCATTACTCACAGTTATTGAAAGAGGTATTCCAGGAGAAACCTATAATATTGGTGGTAATTCAGAAAAAGAAAATATTGAAATAATCTCTCAACTTTGTGATTTATTAGATGAGAGGCTAAACCGAAAAAAAGAAAATTCAAGTTTTCAACTTATCCGCTTTGTCCCTGACCGCCCTGGACATGATCGCCGCTATGCTATTGATGCCTCAAAAATAAAAAAAGAGTTGGGCTGGCAACCACAACATTCTTTTGAAAAAGCACTGACGAAGACTGTAGACTGGTATTTACAGCACCTTGACTGGGTTAATAAAGTGAAAAGTGGTGAATATCGGCAATGGGTTAAACTAAACTATCAAAATCGTGATCAACGGTGGGGATGATGGTGATTTTTTGATATAAAAAAAAGGTATCTTAATAAGGTAATTGGAGAATCATGGCTAAAATACTCGTAACAGGCGCCGCAGGCTTTATTGGATTTCATCTTTGTAAAAAATTACTCTTGCGGGAAGATACGGTAATAGGGTTAGATAATCTTAATGATTACTATGATGTTTCCCTAAAAGAAGCCCGCCTTGCCCAATTAAAAGCAGAAAAAAATTTCACTTTTCATCATTTAGATCTAGAAAATAACCAAGAAATAAGCGCTCTTTTTAAAAATCTACAATTTGAAATTGTGGTCAATTTAGCAGCTCAAGCAGGAGTTCGGTATTCACTGATAAATCCTTACGCCTATGTAGAGAGCAACCTTGTTGGTTTTATTAATATTCTGGAGGGGTGTAGACATAATGGAGTAAAGCATTTGGTGTATGCATCTTCCAGTTCGGTTTATGGTGCTAATACAAAAGTGCCCTTTTCTGTTCACGACAATATAGATCATCCCTTAAGTCTCTATGCAGCCAGTAAAAAAGCAAATGAATTAATGGCCCACACTTACAGCCATTTGTATCATCTCCCCACCACAGGACTGCGGTTCTTTACTGTTTACGGTCCATGGGGGAGACCGGATATGGCCCTCTTTCTTTTTACTAAAGCGATACTAGAGGGGAAACCAATAGAGGTGTTCAACTTTGGCCGAATGAAAAGGGATTTCACCTATATTGATGATATTATTGAAGGTATTGTCAGGGTAATGGACAAAATGCCAGAGCCCAACCCTCATTGGTCCGGGGAAAAGCCTGACCCGGGAAGTAGTCTTGCTCCTTATAAAGTATACAATATTGGTAACCATCAACCAGTTGAATTGCTAAATTTTATTGAAGCATTGGAAAATTGTCTTGGAAAAAAAGCAGAAAAAAAATTTCTGCCCATGCAGCCGGGGGATGTGCCGGCTACTTTCGCAGATGTAAATGACCTTATGCAAGATACTGGTTTTAAACCAAACACATCTATTGAAGAGGGAATAAAAAAGTTTGTAGCCTGGTATAGATCCTATTATAAAATATAAAGCCCTCCCTCCCAACTAAAGAAAATTTTATGGGCTCCCTAAACGACCAGAGAGACATCATTTTGATACCGTTTTTACAGGAAGAAGCACCACAATAAGACTAGATTTCAGGGATAATCTATCAGGGTTAAAAATATAATTTGCCCCTGTTTGTTTTTCATGGACCAATAAACTACATTCTACAGTCCTCACTTGCGTCAAGTGAATAACCCCTCAAGAGAATAAATCTTTATACAAAAAAATGTCTCCTTGAACACATCAATTTTTTTTCCAATAGTGGATCTCAACTATCGTTTTGCTAAAGATGGCTTGTTTTGCTAAAGACGGCATAATATTTTTAAAATAAAGGGTGCCCCA
>JAUWIR010000234.1 GCA_030605265.1 Pseudomonadota bacterium
ATAATCAATACATTTTTTCTTTTGCATTGTATATTATCTTTTCTCTTCCATGAAAAAGTCCCTTGCTTTTTATATTGAAGAGTAAGTCTGATCCCTAATCGAAAACCACCAATAAGAAAAATGGTTAAAAGACAATCCAGGAGAAATACGGAACGGGGGTACCCTTGAAATCTATGGGTAATTAAAATAAGAATTATAATTAATGATGAACTGGAGATGGAAGCCTTAATAATATTTCCCAAATCTTTTAGGCTTGTATAGCGCCACATACCTCGATAAAGGCCAAAATAATAGAAAATCAAAATTTTTATGGCCAGGATGGGAATTAAGGTTTTTTTAAAGATGAGGTAATAAAAATATGGAAATTCAAGGTCAAAGCGTAAGATATACGAGCATCCATAGGAAATGGTAAATAATATTACATCTGCAAACAAAAGAAGGAAAAGATTTTTTTTAAATTTAAGTTTGAGATTAAACAACGTACATCTCCTTCAACTTGAAAAATTTATATTTTCAATGTATAAACCCATATCCCAAAATTAACTAAAATAGCCTGAATTCCCCAGCAGATCAGCACAGTTTGGAGAACAGATAATCCCTTTTGTACAAGCAGGTCATAAAAATGACTCCGATCTCCTTTGAAGGGAGAAACTCCCTTTTTCACCCGGTTAACTAAAATTTTCTTTATTATGTATGTGCTTATTCATTTTTTATATTCAGCAATTTCGAGGGCAATTCCCTCTGAGAAGCTTTTTGGATTAAAACCAAAATCTTTTGTAGCTTCCAGGTGATCGAAATTTTTATCCTCATTAAGTCGGTGTACCTGTTCGGGCTTGATATTGGGCAGCCCTGGAATTTTTTGGACTAGCCAGGTCAAAGTAATAGCTAACCATACAGAAAGGGGGAGCATGAGGCATTTTTTATCAAGTAGATTCGCCACAGTTTGTACACATTCTCTATAGGATAAAGGATTTTTCCCAGACAGATTATAGGCTTTCTTGATGGATTCCCGGCAATAAAAAGCTTTAACTGCTGCACTGGCAAGGTCTTTTACATAAATTGGCTGTATTAGCTTATCACCGCTTCCGAGTATTGGATGAATAGGAAAACGATCTATTGACCGAATCAATCGAATCATATTTCGATCATCAATTGTGCCGTAAATCATTGTCGGCCGTAAAATTGTCCAATGGAGATTACTTTTTCTTATCCTCTCCTCTACTGTAACCCGGAGCGCTTTGCTTTTGGCATTTAGTTTGGTGAATATAGCGGTTGTGGAAAAAAATAAAACTCTTTTTACTCCTAATGATTCGGCAGCCTCTATGATGACTGGAATATGCCCTTCTTTAAAAGACACTACATTGATAACACCCTTAACCCCTTTCATTGCTTTTTTTACTGCTTCAAGGTTTGTTATATCTCCAACCATAATTTCATCAGCCAGATTTTTAATTTTATCTTGATCAGAACTTGGCCGAACAAAACATCTCACTGCATCTTTATTTTTTTTCAGCTCTTCAAGTACGAAGCGGCCAGTAAAACCTGTGGCGCCAGTAAGTAAAATCATCCGGCTATTTTCTCCATCACCTTTAGATATTTTTTCGCCAGCATGATCCGATCATATTTTTGTGAAACAAAATTTTTCCCCTGCTCGCCCATTACACGACAACGCTCCTTATCATGGGCCAAGGTTAAGATCCCCTCGGCAATCTCTTTACAATTTTCAGGTGGTACAATAATGGCCCCACCTGATTGTTGAAGGATATTTGCAGCCTCACCCTTCAAGGAGGCAAGGATAGGGCGACCGCATCCCATAATCTCAAACATCTTTGAGGGGATAAAACTATTAAAGAGGGGTATATTGCGAAGCGGCACCAAGCAGACATCAGCCAAGTTATAAAAAGTGCGCATCTTATTTTTTGGCTGTGCCGGCAGAAAAGTAATGTTTTTCAGTTGCATATTCTTTGCTAACTTAATTAATTTATCTTTTTCAGCTCCTTCACCAACGAGAAGGAAATGAATATTTTTCTGTTTATGGAATAACTTGGCAGCTTCCATGATAGCACTCAGCCCATGCGAAATGCCATGGGCGCCAATATAAAGCACAATAAATTTATCCTCTAGGGCTAATTCTTTTTTTAAAAAACGCCCACTATCTCGATCAGGATAAAATTTTGTCAGATCGACCCCATTTGGGATAAAATATACTTTATTTTTATTTATCCCTCTGTTTATGATATTTTTAGCAAAAGATTGAGTAACACATACCACTGCGGCGCTTTTTTTATAAAGATATAATTCAAATTTTTCCAGATTATAAATAATTGGTTGATTTGTTATTATCCCAAGTTCCACAAATATGGCTGGCCAAAGATCACGCACCTCAAAAATATAAGGGATTTTTAATTTTCTGGAAAGATAGCGGGCACTGGCGACACAAAGCAGTGTAGGGGAGGACGCCATGATTATATCTGATTCTTTTACATGGTTCATTCCTTGTACTACAGAGGTGACCATGAATACGAGATGAGAAATGATTTTTTTTAAGAAGCCGGCATTTGGTGTAGCAAAGGTTTTGCAGCGTATGATTTTTAGGCCGCCAATCCAATCTATCATGAATTTTCTGCCCTTATAGCCAGGATGGATAATACCTGTAGGGTGGTTCGGAAAATTGGTAATTACACTAACCTGATGGCCTTGAGAAATCCAAACATCAGCCATTTCCTTCAAGCGGGCTGAAGGTGCGCCAATTTCAGGATAAAAATAATGACTAATTATAGTAATATTCATTTATAATTGAGGTAATTTAATAACTCTCAAAGCTTCAAATTCGCCCCATCTGGGGCCCATCATTTTTAATTTCACCTCACTTGCCACTGACTAGAAACTTAATAAGGTGATGGACCATGTTCATCTCAAATCCGAATTAAAAAAAAATTTCACCCTGTGCAATTAGATTTTTAGATTCAAAAGTAAAAAAATATTTGACAGGAGAACAGGATAAACATGATTTAAATAAATCCAGTTAATCGAAAAAACACACTCTGAAAGCGTTTATAACTGTTTATAAAAGATGGGATTTGGCTTTCCTGAAAGTATTTTATGATAAATGTATGTTTATAGAATTGTGTAAATGTGGTCTAAATGCGGAATCACAAAAACCCATTTGTAGAAAAAAAAGTTGAGATCAAGCGTAAAATTAAAGTCAATAGAGTAATGTAAAAGATAAACAGGATGAACAATTATCTTGTAAATCCTGTTATCCTGTCTAAAAGTAGTTAATTGCACAGGTTGAAAAATTTTCCTTTGGGCAATTAAGCGGCTAAGTGTTTAAAAAAGTGCAAAGCAGGCCCAAAATTGCATTTCAAGAATAGTATCTTCAATGAGTTGATATTGGCTACTTTTCTTCAGCCGGCCAAGGGTTTCCTTTTTGGCTAAACTTAATGTTTCCCGGGCATCTTTCAGGGGGCATGATTCAATTAAACCTTCTTTATATGCATTTTCAATATCCTCATATACTTCCGCCGGATATAAATCGTTGCTGCACGAAACTAAGCGCTTCCATATTTGCGAAGGTTTCCTTATGAGTTTTCCTCTAAAAAGGCTTTTATAATAACTCAATATTTCTTCCCTGGATTTCATATTATATAAAACTAAAGTTGTTATCCCTTTTAAGGCGGCTTCACGCATGCCTGTGCTAACACACTCATTTTCTAGTATATCTTTCATCAAAGAATCATCTCCGTCGGCAACAGATGCGAGGATACGTGCAAGATATTGTGGTGTAATGCCTCCTAATAATCCTAGTAAAAATTTTTCCGGGAGTAATAAAAAGTTAATGATAAGTGGATAGGCAAGTTTTTCTCGGAATTGGGCAAGCAAAAACATAGCATATATATGCGCCATATAGTTTTTTTGTTCGAAGAAGGCTTGCGCATTTAAATTGAGCAGCTTTAAAATTTGTAAAAGGTATGGAGTAATCTCCTTTTCAAACTGTATGGCTTTCCTTAAAGCCCTTTCAGGAAATATTCCATTGTTAAACTCTAATTCTTTTAAAATTTTTTGCATACCCATTTTAAAAATTTTTTCTTTACTTTATTTTTATTAATGAGTTATTTAGTTATACCATCAGCCTTTTCTGGGCCGATATGGATATCAAAAATAGTAGATTGAAATAATAAGACTTCAATTATAAACTTTCAATTTTATCTGATAAGATTTATCTTAAGATCATTAAATATCAAAGAGTTCAAGCAAAAAAAATTCGATTTGGCTTCTCAATAAAGAAGACTATTTCTATTTTCTTGCCGAGAAACAAAAAGCCATAAGCTTGAAGCTCCAATAATTAGCCCAAAGGCAGTCAACCATTCCGAAATGAACCCTCCAGTTGCAAAAAGGAAAGCCAAAAGCAAACCAATCAAAGCCAAGACGATATAGAGCGAAGCTACAAAGCAATGGTTATGTCCGGCAATTACCAGCCGTTGATAAAGGTGTGAGCGATGAGCATCGAAAATATTCTCACCAAGATGTAAGCGCCGAAGCAATGTAATAAAAGTATCAAATATAAATGGCCAAACTAGTAATACTCCAACAAAACCTAAACGAGGGTCAGCCTTCGCAGCAGCTATAGGCAAAACAGCAAAACTGTATCCTAAGAATGTGCTGCCAACATCCCCCATGAAAACATTTGCCGGCGCCCAGTTATGAAAAAGAAATCCTAAACTGCTTGCAGCTAATATTAATCCTAATAAGCTTACCATAGACTGTCCATATATCCATCCCAAAAGGGCCCAGCCCACTCCTGCCACTACTGCTTGCCCACCTGCAATTCCGTCAATCCCATCCATAAAGTTGTATACATTAATTAATCCCACAATCCAGAGGAAAGTGATTAGCAATCCAGCCCAGCCCAGGGGGAATTTCCCAAGAAGGGGTAAACTAATGGCATTCCAATAACCAAAGCCGATTATAACAAGGAACCCTACCAAGCTGTGCGAGGCAAAACGTATCCATCTTGGCAAAGAGCGTAAGTCATCCAATAAACCAAAGGTAGCGATTATTAATGCACCGCTTACATAAACAAAGATTTTAGACCAATACCAGTTTGAATCCGGAATACAATAGCCAAATGGTACAATAATGCCAATCGTGACTATAATGATAACTATTCCACCACCGCTAGGGGTAGGCTTTTCATGGGAGCTGCGTTCATTAGGGGTGTCCATTAGTCCATGCTGAATAGCCCGGCCCCGAAGCACAAAGATTCCCAGATATGAGATAAAAAAGGTAATAAACAGAAGTTCTATTGCTAAGGTCAATGTTTCCCTTTCGCAATCCTTAAGAAGGGTTATTTTTAGAATATTTTATTAAAATGTCAACGATTCTTTCTGCTGCTTTGCCATCCCAAAATTCAGGGACCCTACCATACTTATAATTACCTTCTCTAAAATTCGAATATGCCTTAAGAATCGTTTTTCTCTCAGTCCCAACAAGGGTATTGGTCCCTTCCTCAATTGTTATTGGCCTTTCTGTATTTTCTCTGATTGTAAAACAAGGCACCCCTAATGAAGTAGTCTCCTCTTGAATCCCTCCACTATCAGTTAATACGAGGTCTGCATCTTTCCAGAGAATAAAAAAATTACTATAAGGAAGGGGGGAGAGCAATTTAATATTTGAATCGTTAATTAATTTTATTAAACCGAAAGATTCAAGGTTCTTTTTAGTTCTTGGATGCGCAGGGAACAAAACAGGCATATCTTTAGAAATTTCAATAATTGCTCCAATTATATTTTTAATTCTATCCTTGAAATCAACATTAGAAGGCCGGTGAAGTGTTAACACACAGTAAGGTTTCTTTGTTTGAAGATTTTCAGGCTTCGAATTATTAGCTTTATTAAGATAATAGAAGAGGGTATCTATCATAACATTACCCACAAAAAAGATCCCAGTGTCTTTTTTGCCTTCACTGGTAAGGTTTCTAAAGCCACTTTTTTCTGAAACAAAGTGAAAGTCGGATATCGAATCAGTCATGATCCTATTTATTTCTTCAGGCATGCTCATATCTCCGCTTCTTAAGCCGGCTTCTACATGGGCGACTTTTATCCCTTGTTTCTTGGCGACAATAGAACAGGCAAGTGTGGAATTCACATCACCAACAACAATCACTATATCTGGGGTCTCTTGAAAACAAACCTTTTCAAATTCAACCATGATTTTTGCAGTTTGTTCTGCCTGGCTTCCAGGGCCTGCAGTTAGAAAAAAATCCGGAAGAGGGATCTCTAGCTCATCAAAAAAAACCTTTGACATTTCATAGTCATAATGTTGCCCAGTGTGCACAATCTGCCAATTTAGCCCATTTGTACCCTGCACTTCGTGCTTAACTCGTAGCGCTCTTATTATAGGGGCAATCTTCATAAAATTAGGCCTAGCGCCGGCAACTAATATTAGTTTCATCTTCCTATATCCTCTCTAATTCTTTATTTGTCTGTATAATGCAACTTCTTTAGTAATTCCTTCATCGAATGAAATAGGATTATAATCGAAAGCTTCTTTAGTATCAGAATAATCAAAATTTTTATCTTCATTTAATCGCATAATCTGTTCACTCTTTATCAATGGTTTTTTTAAATAATGTAAAATAGTCCAATTAAGTTTGGAGGTTTTAATGCAATCCTCCGCCTGTCGGCGCACCGATTTTGAATTGGCATTTAATTTGGTAAATAAAGCTGTAGTACTCATGAATACGGCCCTTCTTATCTCGGCCTTTTCTGCTGTTTTTACGATACATGGAGCATGCCCGAACCAAATGAAGCAATATTTGCCAATATGTCGCATCCGGACATGGCCTTCTTTAAACTACTTAACTCGGCAAAATCACCATAAGTTAATTCATGTCCTAGTTTCTTAATCATTTGAACATTACTATTGGGACGGACGAGACACCGGATTTCTGCTTTTTCCTTTAGAAGAGGAAACACCTCCTCACCGGTAAAACCGGTAGCTCCTGTGACGAGAATCTTCAATTAATTCCTTTAAAACTTTAGTAGCGCTTGTACAATCCTTTCAGCTGCATGTCC
>JAUWIR010000460.1 GCA_030605265.1 Pseudomonadota bacterium
GATTTTTTAGTTACTGATAAAAATAATCCTCTATTATTAATTGAAACAAAGTTATCAGATCACGAACCTTCCAAGGCACTAAAAAAGTTTCAATAATATCTTGGAATTCCTGCAGTTAAATTGGTTAATAAGCCGGGGATTTGTAAATTGATCTCAAATGGTGATAATAAAATTCTGGTTATAAGCGCTCCACGGTGGTTGGCAACTCTCCCTTAGCTTATGTCCTCGTTGCGCCATCCTGCCCTCCGGTTATCAGTTTCTGTTTTTATTACCATGAAGAGCAATTAGTTTATTACCTTGTGGCAACGAAAAAACCAGGGCTATGGGGTCAAACCTCCACTATTGACTGCAAAGTTACAACCGCCTTTTATGTGTAACTAAAGATTGGCATTGAGTCAATAGTGGAGGTTTGACCCCGGTCTTCACATCAAGGCGCGAATTTTTCAGCAACAAGGACAAGTAGAAATTTAACGCAAGGGCTTACCTGTCAACTCACCGGATAATCAACACTGACGCGTTGTCTATCGGTGATTTTTTGCGGTTGTTATCGAATGGGCGTATTAAAAAAACAACAATTACCTTTATCTGTAGGGCGAAAGTATAAAGGAAAAAAACAAAAATCCAAACAATAAAAAGTATATAAAAAACTTGGTCTAACAAGCGGCTATCTTTTAGACCAGTCCGCCGGATAAAGCCCCGGCGGCAGGTCAGCCGTCCGTCAGTTGCAATAATAATATGAAAAGTAAATCCTTATATATAATTACCATATGCTCTGTTATTTGTTTAAAGATTGCTATCAGTGTAATGGCAGAGACAATTACTTCCTCATCGATAGAAATAGAAGCATTAATGACTGCCGATAACCAACAGAATATGATAGGACTTCTGGAACTTCCTTCAATTTTTGGTATAGCTAATCCAAATGGCCCTCATGGTTCTACCCTTCCTTTTAATAAAAAACTAATAAAAGTTTATAGTGAGCCAAGTATTAAATCTACAGTCATTAACCTTATAGAACTCCAAGATGATTTAGAATTAAAAGAACATGGCTATGAGGTATTCTCTGTAGTAACTTATCAACAAAAAGAAGGATGGTATTTAATTGGAATAAAAAATAATAAATTAAACAAAGGATGGATTTCTCCCAAAGATGCAGGTAAATTTCGGCCATACGAAAAATTAATTGTAGATGCAATGACATATTTAACTAATAAATGGGATGGTATTATCTGGCAAGCTCCAGACATAAATAGTAATTCAGAATCAATAATAAAAATTTCTACAAGGGATGTCAGGACAATAGAGACAAAGAAATTTAATAGTAAATTATGGCTTAAGATTGAATTACTTAATCCAGGTTGGTGTGATTTTACAGATTATTATAAAGATCCTAAAGCTATCAAAAAAGGATGGATTCCAGCATTTTCTTCAAAAGGTCATCCAAATGTATGGTTTTATTCAAGGGGATGCTAAGAGGTTATCCGAAATACTAACCACAGCATTCACTTGACGCCAATTCCGCTGGCGCTCCATTGGCGCAAGTGATGCATACGTCAAAAAGCATAAAAAACCAATAATGTTAGTTCTTCCATAAACCATGTAGATTACAATAGGCACGGGCTACAATTTGTTCCCCTTTGATGGGGAAAGCCTCAGGCGAATCTGCGGGTTGTAAAAATTGACGATAAGCCCGACCATCCGCTATGATCTCTATCCATTCTATGAAATGTTTTTCCTCCATGGGATGGGGAACTGCCCCCACCTTTACATTGACAATATTTTCATTCACTTCTACTACTGGGACATGTTTTTCCTTATCCGCATCAACCGTGTTCCCGATAAACAGTTTCATAGGTTTTCCGCAGCAAACAAGCTCGCCTCTCCCTTCATGGATTACTTCTGTCATCTTCCCACATATTTCACATTTATAAATCTGAAGGCTTGGTGTCATGGATTCCTCTCCTTTCCCTGATGCTATTTGTATTAAGTGATTACCATCTCTATTACATTGGTTTAGCCTCTCCTGGCTTTCAGATAAAATTCAGCAAGCCGGATAAGCTTTTTTTCTTTTAGCTCATAGGCTGCTAGCCCTATCCACAAATTATCCCTATCAAATTTTCAGACAAACTCTTAAATTCGGTCCATTTTACAAAATAGGCAAGAGGTTCTTAAGTTCATATCTGGTCAACTGAATGCGGTAATTATCCCATGCATTTCTCTTCAAAGTCAAAAGCCGGGAGAAAATATGTTCACCCAGGGCCTTTTCTACGAAATCGCTATACTCAGTCATGGCAATGGCACTTCCCAGACTATCCGGCAAAGACTCAATCCCCGCAACCCTTCTTTCTTCAGCCGTCAGATGATAAAGATTTCCTTCCATGGGCTTTGGCAGGGGATATCTCTGCTCGATGCCGTCTAGACCTGCATGGAGAATAACTGCAAAGGTAAGATAAGGATTGCAGGCCGGATCAGGGCAACGCAACTCGCATCGGGTTGCCATCTCTTGGCCAGGGTTATAAAGTGGGACCCGAATTAGGGCGGAGCGGTTCCTTTGTGACCAGGCAAGGTAAACCGGGGCATCATATCCTGGCACTAATCTTTTATAAGAGTTTTTCCATTGAGCAAAGATAAGGGACATCTCCTGTGCTCGTCTCAGTAAACCAGCAATATACCCCTTGGCTTCTTCGCTAAGATGATATTGGTCATTAGGGTCGAAAAAGGCATTTTTGCTTTCACGAAACAGGGATTGATGAATATGCATTCCACTTCCATTAACACCGAAGATGGGCTTGGGCATAAAAGTGGCATAACAATTATATTGCTGGGCAACCTCCTTGGCCATAATCCGATAGGTAATAACGTTATCAGCCATGGTCAGGGCATCGGCATAACGCATGTCAATTTCATGCTGGGAAGGGGCAACTTCATGATGGCTATACTCGACCTGGATGCCCATTTTCTCAAGGGCAAGAACTGTATCACGACGCATATCATTGGCTACATCCAGGGTGGTCAAATCAAAGTATCCACCCTGATCCAGAACTTCAGTGGTCTGGTCATTTCTAAAGTAAAAATATTCCAACTCCGGGCCAGTATAAAAATGATCGAATCCCATATCCTTAGCCCGCTGTAAAGCCCTCTTTAAGACGTAACGGGAATCCCCCATATACTGTTCTCTGTCTGGCGTAAGGATATCGCAGATCATCCTGGCCACGGACTGTTCTTTATGCTTCCAAGGAAGAATTTGGAAGGTAGACAGATCGGGCCTGGCAATCATATCACTCTCTTCTATGGATTGAAAACCAGTTATTGAAGAGCCATCAAAACCCATTCCATTTTCCAGGGCCACTATCAATTCACTGTTTGTAATTGAAAAACTTTTTACCTGCCCTAGAATGTCGACAAACCAAAACCGAATAAATTTAACGCCCTTCTCTTTAACCAGGGCTAATATTTCTTCTTTGCTTTTTGTTGACATTATTTTTTCTCCAATTGATGATTAATCGCTCAGCATCCAATTGGCAATCATGCCATGTTCCCGAGCAACCTTCCCAAATAATTAGAGGCTAAGTGCTTGACTACATAAAGCCCTCACGTACACTGACTACCGAACACCAAGAAATGGCGCTCATGCATTTAATCAAAATACGTATAGAATGTTTAAAAAATTCGACTCTTTTCTAATATATTCTCCACAAATAAATTAGAGGTAATATTTTGTATCTGTTAACATTAATAGGGGGAAGAGGATATATTTTCCTTAGAATATAAACAAATAAATATGTTAAATATTGATATAAATATCAACTTTGAATAATTTCAACTACTCAATTTGAAATGTGACAAAGTAAAACTAATAAGTTGATCTAAACAAATTAGACATTAGATAAAAAGCATGCGATTATAGCATTTACAAAAATCGTATAAATAACTAAATAAAGGAGCTAGAATCACATAATGGTAGAAAATAGTGAACCTGAGAGAGGCCATAGAGAATTATAAGGACATACATCCGCCGGAAAATTTTCCCTTACTTCAACATAGAGAACAGCCACTGATCTGTTGATTTAAAGCATTATTTTAAGGGACCAGCAAAAAATAACTTGGTGTTTTCACATACTTGGATAAAGGGTATAATTCCACTCAGGATTAACTTCATGTCGTCGGATATTAAGACCTTTTATATCCTCATCTGAGGCTTTGATGCC
>JAUWIR010000503.1 GCA_030605265.1 Pseudomonadota bacterium
ATAGACAGCCATCGCTGTCTTTTCGCCAAGGGCGATATTGAATTTATTCTTTATTTTCTTTGTGTGTGGCGGCAGTAAAACAGTAGAGGTTATTATTATCAACATACCTATTGGTAAGTTAAAGAATAACCAGGCGAACCCCAACAAAAGAAATATTAACCCCACTGTCCACCTTGTAATCATTAATACCTCCCCCTATCAATATAGACAATCTCTTGACAATAATTTCCTATCCCTACTATCATTATGTTCAAAAAATGATAAAACTAACATGGGAATATAAAAGAAAAAACGGAAGGAGATATGGAATGTTCACTTGTGAAATAGATAAAAAAGCACCCCGAATTTCTGCAATAATTATCAAAAAATAAAAAATGAAAAGAAATATTTTGTTTATAAATATAATAAAAAAAAGTCATCAGTAAAATAACTGATCACTGAAGAAAAGAGAAAATTTTAGAAATGTTTCACCGTCAGCATTACGAGTTTGTTTTCCTCTCCGTAAATTTCCTTGATCACTTGTTTAAGGTTTCCCTTAACAACTTTTCTTAGTCACTTATCGTTTAGGTTTTCCAAACTTATAATACCAGCGGCTACAATTATTTTATACCACAATATGAGTACAATATCAATATTTTTTACGTAATTATTGTGCCTATACGAGTAAAAACTCTTTTTGCTAAAAAAGCAACCTTTGCAATTAGATTTTTAGATTCACTAATGTAAAAAAAATATTTGGACAGGATAACAGGATTAACATGATTTAAATCCGGTTAATCAAAAAGATTTATACAACGGAAGGATGTGTATATCTTGTTTATAATAAGATAAAATTTGGCTTTCTTGAAAGTATTTATGAGAAATGTATGCTTATAGAATTTTCTAAATGCGGCCTTATTACAAAATCACAAAAACCCATTACAGCCTAAAACCCGTGGGCTTGATACTTAATTTTGGAGGAAATAAAGTTGAGATCAAGCATAGAGTCAAAGAGTTATTGTAAATGAGTTATTGTAAATGATAGACAGGGTTAAAAATTATCTTGTCAATCCAGTTATCCTGTCTAAACATTCATGGTTCAATATTCAATTTGACCGCCCCCGGAGATGAAAATAGTATTTGGTAAAATATATTTTTTACTGCAAATGGTATTTTCATGGTAAAAATAGTTAATTGCACAGGTTGAAAAAAAGTTAAAAAAGTATCACTTACATCATAATGCATATCCGCCCAAATCATTAATTGGAAAATTCTGTTCCTTCAACCAGGCGATATACCACGAATCGGGTCTTCCTAAGCGGAAGGCTCCTCCTTCAGTATTGATTAATCGACTTTTTAAATCAATTGTATTAATTCTTGGAGTTTTAATTCGCCGTCCATTTATTATCTGGCCATGGCCATACACATTTCCACATAAATATAGTGTAGAACCAGTTACCTTAGGTTCTCTGTATTGTGCGAAGTGCACCTGAACGGACCAATTTTCAATTCTAGTCATGGAGGTTTTCCGCAAATTGTATTTACTGTTTCTTTTTCCATCGGTACGAAGCTGAACAACAATCAAATAAAAAAAAGCGACATTATGCTTGATACAATGAGAATTTTTTCATCTTTTATTGTCTATCTAAAGTATAGATACTCTCTCCATTATTACTTATGACCCGGCTAATGGTATTTTATTACGGGGGGCAACCGAGATACCATTAGCCGGGCATTTCTTTTAAGCAAATTTGCACTCCTTTCCCTTTAAGAAACTCTGAAAAAATTTAAATTTGAAACAAGATTATGGTATAGTTGTGCTAAATTGCTTCTCTAAAAAAAGGTTATCCCTATGAGAAAAACTGCATTCAAGGTAATTATTGTTTTTACTCTCTTTTTTTGCAGCTGTATTCAATGTTTTGGAGAAGATCTTTTTGTTCCGGAAGACTTCCCCTCTATCAATGAGGCCGTCGAAGCAGCTGAATTTGGCGATACTATCCATGTTGGCCCAGGTATTTATTATGAGAGGGTCATTATTAAAGAAGGAATCTCTTTAGTTAGTGATAGCGGACCGGAGGGTGAAAATTTGGTCACCGGCCCAGGAGAAAAAAAAGTACTAAAAAGGGTCCTGCAAACCATAATCGATGGATCAAGGCTTTCCCCCCCTGATTATTTGGTAAGTTTTCACAAGGAAAGTGATGCACCCATGCGATTGGATGGATTTACTATTCGAAATCTTCCTAAAAAAACTATTGATCGACTATTCTTAGTTGAAGTAAGAGGTTCTTCCCCTACTATAATCAACAACATCATCTGCCGTAATCACTCAAAAGGGAAAGGCGGGGGCCTTCTTTTAACCGGCCTTGGCCCTTCCATGGGTCCCCCCCTTGAAACGGGAGCTAAACCGATTATTCAAAATAATATTATCCA
The DNA here is from genome assembly GCA_030605265.1 of Pseudomonadota bacterium. Lineage (GTDB taxonomy): Bacteria > SZUA-182 > SZUA-182 > DTGQ01 > DTGQ01 > JAUWIR01. Next base: position 2,410 of record JAUWIR010000503.1, read on the forward strand.
TGATAATTTTGGCCCGGGCATCGCCAATGGATCAAACTCTTTTTCCCTCATTAAAGACAATGAAATCTTTAATAACCACTTCCCTCAGGCTAATGACACAGAACCGGATGCACCCGGGATTGGCATGAGAGAATATGCCAGACCTAGTATTATCCATAACCTTTGCTATCGGAACGGTAGCGGAATTGGGGGGCTTGATCTTGTTGACCATGATCAGTCAATTGAAATAAAAAACAATATCCTCTACCATAATTCTCGGGCTGGAATTGGATTGCGGGCCATTAATAATGCTCAAAAAAAAATTTCAGTGCTTATAGAGGGAAATGAAATTTTTGGGAACCTTAGGGCTGGAATTTTTACTGCTTTCATTAATGAAACCATAATAAAAAAAAACAGGATATACAATAATCTACGGGCAGGCTTGGCTCAATATAAAACGGAACATACTGAAATTACTCAAAACAATATTTTTGGAAATCTTACAGTCGGTCTTATCTTAGAGGCAAAAAAAGCTCTTATAGAGGATAACCATATTTATAATAACTTACATTCCGGAATAAATATTCTGCCTTCAGCCAAACCTCAAGAGAACAAGAAAGAGAAGTCAACCGCCAATGATACGCTCCCATAGATGGAACCTATTATTTTTATTCTTATCCTTCTTTTTCTTTACTCATTGTGCTCGGGTTATCAAACCAAACATTCTCCTTGTGCCGGAAGAAGTCCCATCTTTAGAAAAAGCCATCCATCATTCAGAATCCGGAGACACCATTTTGGTCTACCCCGGCACTTACTTCCTTCCTCCTGGAGGGATTCATATTTCACAGAAAAATTTAAGGATATTGGGCATCGCAGGGGCCAAAAAAACCATTCTTATTGGATCAGGAGAAGCCTCTCTTATTTTCTTTGATCAAAATTGTCAGGCAACTCTTGAAGGATTCACTATCACCACAAATTTAACAAAAGACCCTCTTCCTCCTATTCAGGGTGGAGGAATTTTTTGCGCCCCCCATTCAGCCCCAACCATTATCAATAATATCATAGTTAACAACAAGGCTCAATTTGGAGGGGGGATCTACTGTGCTTACTCTTCCTCCCCTTCAATTATCCAAAACACCATCTCTTCAAATTACTCTCTTGTTTCCGGAGGAGGAATTTTCTCCTTCCAGGCTTCACCTAAATGTATAAAAAATCAAATTATCGGTAATAGGGCCGGCAATTCAGGAGGCGGAATATTCTGCAACATGGACAAAGCGCTTATACAAAATAATATTATTACTAAAAACCGGGCTAAACAAACAGGTGGTGGATGCGGATTGATTGATGCTCATGGCCAAATAGTCAACAACACTTTCTTTGGCAACTCGGCGGTTTTTGGAGGCGGGCTCTTTGGAGTAGCCGGAAAATTCCAAATTCTCAATACGATTTTTTGGAAAAACCAGG
>JAUWIR010000278.1 GCA_030605265.1 Pseudomonadota bacterium
CCTCCCGCGTAAAGTATTAAGATTTATAGAAACTCATAACACTATACATACATAAGGAGAATTTGTCTACTTTATCATTATTTCATCGGAGCATTCTTACTGTAAGTTAATTTCTGGAAATCTATAACAATAATTCCTATAAAAATAGCTGCAATACTTAAAAGGATTAACCAGAAGAAAACTTGGGAATGGATTATATTTATCTCTTCCATACATCTATCAGATAATGTTAAAAATATATTTATTTCTTTTTCTAAATTTTCCTCTAATTCTCTGATATAAGCATCCATTTCTTCCATTAAATTCCCGGCTGCCTTTCCTTCTATGGGAAAATTAAGAGAAAAAATATCCATGACCTTTGCTTTAAATTTCGGCAACTTATTTTCTATGGTAAAAAGCAGTTCATCCGCCTTTCTTAATATTTTTTCAAACTCAGGGCCATGACTTGACTTTTGGATGAAAATCATATTGGTAAGTTTCTCTTTTGTTTTTAAAAGTTTTTCATAATCCTTAAGAAATATATATTTTTCCTCCATGTTCCCGTGAATTAAATAATCATGGGGCCCCATCAAATTTTTCTCAAACAAAATCATTAATTGGTCAAAAGTTTCATGGATTTTCACTGCTGCCACTGCTTTATTTTTGACAATTTGCACCTCATGAAGACCCCATATCCCAGATACGAGACAGCCAATAATCAATAATAAAAACACAGTTACAAATAAAATTACTTTTCCTTTGAATTTGATAGGTAATCTTTTTTTTGTCCATCTAATATAAGGACCTCATTTCGTTGATCATTATCTCCCCTTTCCACAATACACTAAACCTTCTCCCTATTAATTAATAAATAAGGGCCTACTTTAGCAAATAGAGAGTAGTCTCTATTCCTATTATGAATAGGTAAAAATTTCAAATTTCTATAATTTAACATTTCTTAACTTATATTTAATTATATAAAAAACTTATCAATACTTGAATGTATATTATATATTAAAAATGTATACTTGTCATACTTTTTAATTTAACTATTTATAGTTCCCTTCTAAAAATGCATACCAAACGCATACCAAACGCATACCATGATAATGATGATGATAATAATTAAGATTATGATATGACCATAGATAAAAATAATTACTGAAAATTCTTGAGCTTGGCCGATATATTCCAGTCTAAAACAGAAATCGCATAAAAAAACTGAACTTTATTTGCTAGGAGAGATTTTAATGAGAATAAAGGGAAATGAAGTATATATTACCGGAATTGGTTCCTTTTCCCCAGGTGATAAAATCCTCTTTGATGCTATTGAAGATGTGCTGGGAAAAATTACCGCGGCCCCGCCTAAGATGGTAAAATGGATAGAAAAAATGAAGCCCCTGATGAAAAGAATGCTCGGTATGGAATATTTTTACTATGCAATTGATCCTGTAACTGGAGAGCCGACTGAAGACAATATTTCCATGAGTGTTAAGTCGGCCCAAAAAGCATTAGCTATGGCCGGGGTAGAGGCTTCGGAAATAGAGTTAATTCTTTACGGTGGAGCGAACATGGAATATGTTATCTGTCCACCTACCACCGTATTAATTCAGGATAAACTCAATATTCCCTATTGTGCGGAGATCTCAATTCATTCCAATTGTACTTCAGTTTGCAAAGCCTTACAAGTTGGTGCAGATTTAATTGCCAATGGTCGATATAAAAATGCCTTAATTATGAGTTCTCAATTATCCTCTCCATTTTTGTTAGCTACGCATTTTAATCAAAAGGTCTTAAAAAAAGAACAAGCAATTTTACGGTGGTTCCTTTGTGATGGAGCTGGTGCTTTGGTGTTAACTTCACAAAAAAATTCAGGGAAGATGAATCTTAGAGTTGTTGATACCTATTTGGAGTCCGTAGGAGTTGGTTTGGGGCCCGATATGTATGCTTCTTTTGGCGGCCATAGATTTAATCCATTAGAAGCCTTCGAGCATGGTTGGCTCCATTTAACCCAGAATATTCAAAAAGTCTCTACCCTAGCTCCTTCACTCTACAGGCAGGGGTTAAAAAATATGATGAAGAAAATTGATATAGATAAATCAAAGTTGAAATACTTTCTCGTAAATATTCCCACCCGCCATCTCCTGGACCTGTGTATAAAGTCAATAAAAAAAGAGGGTAATATTCCTCATTTACAATTTTATTCCAAATTAAGAGAAAGAGGGTATCAAGGCGCACCCGCTATTCTCATTGCTCTTGATGAGTTTTTTAAAGAACATACCTTAAAGCAGGGTGATCAGCTGACAACTCTGATAATAGAGTCAAGTAAATGGATGCACGGTGGTTTTCTCCTGGAATATCTTTAAACCCGCCTCCACTATTTCCATATAAGTCCAATGTCAAATGACGGTGCGAATCGCATCAGCAATTTGCTAAACAAACAAAATGATTAAAATAGCAGATGCGAACTGGGGGCTGTGCTGGAGAGGTATGTAAAATTAAAATCAGTAAGTAATCCCTGTAGGGTGTCAGAATTATCCAGTAACCTACTGCTTGAAAGTTTCTGACTCTATCGTTTTCTATGTATTAACTTCGAAATTTATTAATAAACGCCGGATTTTGGGTCAAGGTTTTCTCTTTTTTATTAATTCACGGGATGTTATAATAAATAAAGTAATTCCAAAATAAAAAAAATTTAATTAAGCTTAATAAAGCCAAACATCAAGCGAAAGAATTAAAGCAACGAATGAGGAAGGTTCTTGAGGAGACTTCCTCCACGAATTAAAGGAGAGACCAACAGTGAATACCCTGGAAATAAAGAACAAAATACGAGATATTATTGAGCAACTCTCAGCTGAAAAGCTTAAGACGGCCCTGGATTTTCTTGAAGATTTACAGCGAAGCGAGGAAGACGAGACCCAGGCCTTACTCAATGAACCTGGATTTATGGAAGGCTATAGACAAGCCAAAGAAGACATCCGGACAAGAAAAACTATAAGCTGGAAAGCCATTAAACGCAATGTATGAAATACGACTTTCCGGAAAAGCTGCCAAATTTTACCAAAAAACTAACTCCCTGACAGCTAAACGACTTAACCTTGCCTTTAACAAACTATCTGTAAATCCTTTCAAGCACTAGACTATAACATCAAACGATTATGTGGTGAGTTGGAAGGTAGTTTTCGCCTCAGTCTAGCAAATATTCGGATTATTTACTCTGTCGATGACAATAAAAAAATTGTTTATATTGAAGTCATTGGTTTCAGGGGCGATGTTTATAAAACGTGACCTACCTCTATTTCTAATATCCTGCCTTTTATAATTTTTATAACCTCTCTTGAAAAAAATAAGGCGGCTAAAAAAAATTTTTTACCCGCCTTTGAAAAGAATGATAAATTAGGGAGAGGAACTGGGGGAGAGGAAATGGGGGACCGTCCCCGAGGAAATGTTTCCAAATATGTCCAATGTCAAAGTCAGACCCCCACAGTGCATATTCCCAAATATGTCCAAATGTTAAGGTCAAACCCCCAGCCCCTTATTTTTTAAGGCGGGCCGGATAGCTCTCTAAAATTTCCACAAATATTTTAAACAGCTTTTTGAAATCCTATAATCAATTGCTTACCCATCACATTTAGTGCTGCCTCAATACGGGAAAGTTTAGAAGAATGGTGTGGATCGAGGAGACGCCGGACTTCTTTTTCATCGCAATTCAATCGACCGGCGAGTTCTACTTTAGTAATACCAATCTCTTTAACGGCCATATAAAGTGCTGCTTTGGCCGCCATTTGAGCATGTAAAGTAATAGCATATTGCCCCTTTTTTAATGGTGAAGGTTCAGGAATGGCAAGGCCCATAACAATGCGATTAGCAATAGCCTCTTCTAAACAATCTGCTGCATGAAATAAAGCATCTTTAACATTTTCACCCTGAGTAATAGCCTCAGGAAGGGCGGTAAAGGTAACTACGAAACCGCCTTGTTTCATATCCGGGGTCAAGTCAGCAGAATAAATAAAACCTTCCATAACTTTATCTCCTATGAATCTAAAAAGTATTCAAGCTTTAAACCAAGCTGGTCCAGCATTGCATGTAACGTTCCGGTTTTAAGCTCATCTTTTGCATCTCTGATAATAGTGAATCTTTCGCCGTAAAATAGTGACCCATGACTGCCTCTGCCGCGACGCATAGCTAACTTCACAACAACATTGTTTTTACGGCCTAGTTTCTTGATCTTACGAATGAACTCATTCCCTTTCATACTATATACTATCGGACATTTTTGACCGATTGTCAAGAAAAACTAAGGATCACTTTTTTTAAGCATGTCATTTCTACTGACCTTGTTTTTATTTATTGTAGATGAAGCTCACCATGCCCCAGCCAAGTACCTTAACTGGAGTGGTCTTGGCTTTTGATTCCTTTTATAAGTTAGGACTTAATGCCACCCCATATAGTAGGGATAGGTTGAATAAAATTCTGATCTCATATTACCATATGTTATTGTTCATACCAAAAGGTCAACGATTACCAACCAATAAGCTTGGGGAAAATAATTCTGTAACCTTTTTTTGCAGGTTTTCATGAGAAAAAATAAACCAGGCCCCTTTTTCCTTACTTATAAAAGATTCCATATTCATATTTCACAAAAAACCTTATAATATAAAAGACCTGATATACATATTTTTAATACATCAAGTTCAAACATAAATCTGTAGAATATAGACCCCAGCTGCCCCTCATACTTTTTTTTATAAACTTTAATTTTTTGATAAAAATGTATATAATTAAATATACTTGCACGGAGAACTCCATTATCAAGATACCTGATAAAATAAAAAAGATAAAAAAAAGAGATTTGTCTCAAGACCAGTTGGCTGGAATGATAGAAATTAATAACCACTTACTAAGCCGTTTGAAAAATGGACTTTAGCGATCTCTTTTAAAGTGTTAAAAAATTAGCTAATGTTCTATAGATATGTGCGGATTATCTTCTTAGCGATACCGATGATTAAACAAAGGAGATAATTAATGTTTTAGATGTTAGTTATCAAGAAAAAGATGCTCAATTCCCTCTGTGCCCGAAAATGCAGCATTGTGGAGACGACTAAAAAATAGAAACTCTCCCTAAAAACGATAAAAAAGCATTACTTCCTACACTGGAATAAGAAATGGATTATAAAATAGAAATAATGCCTAAGGCGATCAAAGACATAAAGAGCATCCCAAAGACGGAAGCGAAAAGGATAGCCGAAAAAATAAATGGATTGCGCCATGCCCTTGCAGGTGATGTTAAAAAGTTAACCAACTTCACACCTGAATATCGGCTGCGTGTAGGAAATTGGAGGGTATTATTCGAAGTAGAGGATGATAAGGTTATAATTTACAGTGTCTTACACCGGAAAGAATCTTACCGGTAAGGAGAGCAATGTACATGAAGGCCCAAATAATTAAAAAAGATGGAAAAAAAGAATTTGTAGTTATTCCCTATGAAGATTTTGTTAAAATGCAGGAAGCACTTGAGGACTACGAAGATTTAAAAGAACTTAGAAAAACTAAGGAAGCCTCAAAGGGTGAAAAATCCCTTCCTTTTGATCAGGTGGTTAAAGATCTTGGGTTGAGTGAATGAGTAAAATGAGATAAGAACCGATAGAGAATAGCTCTTATTTCTTATAGTTCTTATATGCTGTAGAGCCAGCCAGATGAAAAGCAAATGATACTGAAAATAAAGCTTCATATTATGACTAATCCTCTCAGCTGCACTCATCCAAAAATTAGGTGAAATCCTTAATGAATCCGAGACAATTTTTCCTGAAACAAATTTGTGGTTGGTCTATGCCATGGGCATCAAATTAAAATAAAACCCTTTGCGAGCTTTGCGTCTTTGCGAGGACATAAGTTTTTTTTCTTGACAATCCCTTTAATGGGTGACCCCATTGGTGAATCGCAACATACTCTTTGAGCATTTCCTCATCATAGACTATTTCCATGCCCCGCCCGCCTAACACATATGAAGGCCTTACCATCAGAGGGTAACCGATCCGCTCGGCAATAGTCAAGGCTTCTTGAAGATTACTAGCCCTCCCAGACTCAGCCATGGGAATGCCCAACTTGTCCATCTTCTGAAGAAATTCCTTTTTCAGCTAAAAGCCGATGGGGACCGTCGGTTGCTTTAACACATGAGAAAAAATAAATCTGTCCCCTTTTTTATTCTTTCTATTTAGAATGCGGAGTTGGAATCTATCATGTCAGGATTGCCAAGCGTGCCATCACCGGTTTAAAGTGAACCCACTTTGACGATTTAGATGGACCCACCCCTAAATTGCATGTTTCTGGTTATAATCACATAAAACCACCGACTTATGGACCCACCTGATAGTATAAATAAAG
>JAUWIR010000371.1 GCA_030605265.1 Pseudomonadota bacterium
GTCCGCCCATCCTCTACGATCTCCAGGGGGCCACCACTTCTTACAGCCACCACAGGCTTGGCAAGGGCCATGGCCTCGCTAATCACTCTGCCAAAGGGCTCTGAGTTTGCAGGATGCACCAGGATATCAACCTCCTCAAGAAACCAAGAAATCCTCCGGCAATAACCCATAAAGATGATTTTATCTTCTATGCCCAGAGAGTTGACCATTTCTTTCAATTCGGCTTTATAAGTAGGATGATCATCAAAAAGGTCTTCACCCACGATAAAAAACCTCGCCTGAGGGACCTCGGTTAGCACCCTTTTAGCAACTTTTATAAAATCCCCCTGCCGCTTCCACTGGACTAACTGCCCGATCATAGCTATCATGGGAACATCAGAGGCAAAACCATAAATCCTTCTTAGGCTTTCCTCTCTCTTTTGCTGAACCCCCTTATTTAATCCAAAAGGGTCCACTCCATTATAAACAGTAACTATCCTATCCTCCCTTATCTTCCCTGCATATTTCAACACCCTACACTTTACAAATCCTGAGGTGACAATAATGCGTGTAGAAAGGGCAAAAAGGATTTTACCCACTATCCCCAGCGGCACTACATCCCTCACGTGCCAAATAGAGGGCAGGCCATTTATGTAACCGCTAATTCCACAAAGATATGAGCATTGGTGGAATTAGAATGAATAAGTTGAATATTCTCCTTCCTGATAATAGATGTGATTTGCCGCACACTCAGGCAGATATTAATGAAGTATGAGGGGAACAAAAGGGGTTTCCTCCTAAAGCGCGCCATAGGCACAATCTTTACTCGGAAGCCATCTTTTAACTCGTCATAGAAAGGCCCCTTCTTTTGGCAAGACAACAATAGGTACAAACCTTTCAGTATCAAGATTTCTTAATAAGGATACCAGGCTAACCTCGGCGCCACTCATTTTTGAAGAGCAGTTTATATATAATATCTTCCGCACTGATTCATAAATGATTTATCATTAAACCCCGGAGGCCATAGTATTTTTACACAAAGGTATAAAATTATCTTGACAATTTCATACAACGGTATAAAATTACCTATATGAAAAGAATACAATCTCTATATTTATTTGATCCTGAAATCAATGCTAAAAAGATGATATTTTTGTCCGGACCACGACAAGTTGGTAAAACTACCTTTGTCAAAAATAGGCTTAAGGAGAGAGGTGATGAAGAGCTTTATTTTAATTGGGATGACCCTTATATAAAAAGAGAATATTTAAAAAACCCTCATTTTTTAAAAGCTTATCTGGCCAGAGCAAAAAATAAATACCCTTTAGTTGCTTTTGATGAAATACACAAGCACAAGAATTGGAAAAACATATTAAAGGGGCTTTATGATATCCATTTTGAAGAAGCCCAAATCATGGTTACAGGAAGCGCCCGGCTGGACTATTTTAGACATTCCGGTGATAGTCTTATTGGGAGATATTTTTCATACATATTACTTCCACTAGGATTAGCTGAAGCAGCCCGGAATTTTGATTTTGTAGTTCAGGATGAGATAGTGTTGGCTCAGCCGGATAGGCAAAATCTCCTACACATTATACAGAAGATTGACGAAAAATTATTCAGAGAAGCTTTTGAGCGCTTAATGATATTTGGAGGGTTCCCTGAACCATTTTTAAAGGCAAAAATAAATTTTTCTAACAAATGGAAAAGAGATTATAAATCACTCCTGATACATGAAGATTTAAGAGAGTTAAGTCGCATTCAGGATATTAAAGGGATTGAGCAGATTCTTTTGCTTCTACCTGAAAGGATAGGTTCTCCTCTTAGCCTTAATTCTCTCAAGAATGATTTAATGGTAAATCACAAAACAGTAGCCAACTGGCTTGAGGCCTTGAAAAAGATTTATCTTATTTTTTCAATAATGCCCTGGTCAAAAAGTATTTCAAGGGCTATAAAAAAAGAGGCTAAATTTTACTTCTTTGATTGGGCCATGGTAGATGATGAAGGTGCAAGGTTTGAGAATGCAATGGCCATATTCCTCCTGCGTCTGGTCTGCCGATGGAATGAGCTGGGGGCCGGTAATTTCGAACTTAGATACATCAGGAACCAACAGGGCCATGAAATTGACTTTGTATTAATAAAAGACATGAAGCCTTTGGCACTTTTTGAAGCTAAAAAAGGAAATATTACTATTTCTAAGTCGGGGACCTTTTTCAGTAAACTCCTTGAAATCCCTTATTATCAGTTAGTAGCTGATCGGGATATTATCGAGGCGTATCCGGACCATAGATATATTCTTTCAGCTTGGCGCATCCTTCCTTTATTCGGGTAGTAAATTGAAAAGTACCCCACCAATTTACCCCCTTATTTTATCCTGTTACCTCTGTAGCGATTATTTTATGAGCCGCATGACCTGTAAAATCTCAAACTCCATTGAAACAAAACTCCCATTAACATCGCATACCCCAAACAGAACAATGGCGCCAGCCAGGCAAACCAGGCTACGCCGTCCTTACCCAGGAAGATAGCGGCAGGGACCGAACTGGCCAGACCATAAGGTAAAAGAGTTATCAGCGTTGCCTTGATAAAGGGATGATAGATACTGACAGGATATTTTGCATATTGCTGAAACTGCTGAAGCAGGGCATTCATGGCTTCAAGCTTGACCACAAAAATACAAATAGCTCCTTTCAGTAAGAGCGCGCCAACATAAACCATACTTCCACCCATCACCAAAGCCACCAGGTAAACTATCCTCCACAGACTCCATTTGACTCCAAGATGAGGCAGGGCATAGAAAAGGAGAATAAGACCAAGCAGAAGATCACCCACAGCCACAGGATTAGTTCTGCTTGTCAAAATAAGCACCAGAGGATTTCTGGGGCGAATCAATATCTGATCAAGACTCCCTTCAAGCACCATCCTGGAGACATCTGCCGCTCCCTGAAAGAATATGCGGTAGATCGGTTTTGACAGCACAAAGAGCCCAAGGAGAAATACCATTTCATGCAAATTCCACCCCTGAATAACATCAACCTGGTAGAATATTACCCCTAAAAAGGCGATAGCCGTTCCCTGCTCGATGATCATACCGGCCACAGCTATCCACCAATCCGCCACCAGATTCAGATGCTGCTTGATCATTAGGCGGTTTAAGAAAAATAAAAGCCGAATTTCATCAATGATATTTATCCAAAAACTATCCACCTTGCACTTCCACCACTCTCTCATTCCATTGATAAATCCGGAAAGCCATTGGGAGAACTAGCAAAATCCAAGAGAACTGTTCTATAACCAGTGAACCGGTTACCGGCAAATGAAACAATTTCTGATAAATTTCAGCCAAGCCCCCCATAACCACGCTCTCTCCCATCAAAACCCTTAAGGGTGTATAAGCCACTGAGGGAAATGGCGTCCAAAGGATAATATCCTGAAATATCCCTGGATAGAAGGAAATAGGCACAATTAAACCTGTCAAAAAAGCTGTTCCTGATCCCCAGAGGATATTGAGGCCGTAAGAGGATTTCGTTCTAAAGGTAAAGCTTGCCAAAGCAAGATTAAGCCAAAAATGAAGAAAACTTCCTCCTACAAAAAGCAATAGGAACCAAATAAACTGACTTCCTGCAATAGGCGGAATATGGCGGATAATAATAAGCCCAATAAGCAAAGTGGGGACCGATTTGATCCAGAACTTGACCCCAAAATCTCCAAGACTGGAAAAGAAGTAAGACCATGGCAGCGATACAGGTCGGGTCAGATCAATTACGATGTCCCCGCTATCATTTCTGTCTCCCAAAATGCTCCCCACAGACAGCAGTCCACCAGCACTCATAGCTGTTGCTATGACCATATAGAAAAGGATTTCCTCCTTTCCATACCCTGCCAACCGACTATGTCCAATATAGATGGCCTTCCAGACTGAAATAAGGAGTATTAAACGAAAAAACCCTCCAAAGAGGGAGGTAAAAAGGTTAATTCGAAAGGCTAAACCTTCCTTTATGGCTATTGAGCTAAAGGCTAAATAATGGCGCATGGTTGAGAAAGCCCTGGCATTATCTATTCCATGCCCTTACTCTGTGCCTTGTATATTCCTGCTACAAACTCATCAATGGGCAAATCCTCGACTGTAAAGTCAACAATATCCAGCCGTTTATGAAGCTCTTCCATTAGTCCTATAACCGGCCTTGCAATAGGATCAAAACGTATTTTCAGCTTCCATTGATCCTCTGAAGGCATTACCTCAATCTCCTCCACACCATTTAGCCGCCCGTTGTTAAGGGGGGAAGCCATGTTCAATCTGAGTACCCTCTGGCTGCAAAATCTCTTGCGCATAGACTCAAATGTGTCATGAAATATTAGCCTTCCCTTATCCAGGATCATGATCCTTTCACACACCCGCTCAACATCAAAGAGGTCATGGCTGGTAAGTAATACCGCAACTCCATCCTCCCGATTGAGCCGCTTGAGATATTCCCTCATCTTGATCTTGGCCCCTGCATCCATGCCGATGGTTGGCTCATCCAGAAAGACGATTTTAGGCCGATGGATAAAGCAACCAGCCACTTCACACCGAATGCGCTGTCCTAATGAGAGTTGCCTAATCGGATGGCCAACGAAAGCTTCCAACTCAAAGAGATCAATCAATTGCTTGATTCTGCTTTTAATTTCGGAGGACTTAAGGCGATAAATTCGGCCAAGGGCTTCCAGACCTTCTCTGGCGGTCAGTTGCCACCAAAGAGAATGGCGTTGACCAAAAGTAACGCCGAAGTGAAGGGCACATTTGGTTCGATGCTTACCCACCTCAAGGCCATCAAAAAGAACATGCCCTTCATCAGGACGCAGAATTCCAGTGGCTATTTTGACGAGGGTTGACTTTCCTGCGCCATTTTCGCCAATAATTCCAACAAACTCTCCTAATTTTATATTAAAAGAAAGATGTTTTATGGCAGTTAGTATTGTATATTGTGGGAAAAAAAGATTTTTTGTTAAATTAATAAAGCCTGAACAATTCTGGATAATACGATAAGTTTTGGTGGCGAGTCGTCTGAAGAAAGCACAAAGTATTTTTCCAATAAAAATTCTGCTTAATATTATGTGTTTTAGCCTTTATCTTTTAGGAATGAAACGCAGTATGATCGCTTCGACCTTCGGCCTTTCCCCCA
>JAUWIR010000496.1 GCA_030605265.1 Pseudomonadota bacterium
AAAAATTAGGGGCCTTTAAAACCATACCCCTTAAAACAGGATTTGGATATCATACTTCTCAGTTAAAAGACATTTCTGAAAAATTCCGGATTTTCTTGAAAAAATGTGAAATATTTGAACCGAGGTATAAAATTTTATCCCCTCTTGATATGAATATTGTTGATAAAAATACCATTATCCCACTGCTTGTGAAAAACCTGTATTCTCCTATTCATTGGAGGTCTTTAATAAACACTATGATTACAGAGCATAATATTTGGAAAGGATATGAAGCAGGTCCTGGGGAGTCATTGGCGAAAATGTCCAAATATATTAACCGGGATTTTAAAGTTTACACTTATTAGAGGGCATGCAAGACGATGAAAATAGGAATTATTGGCTATGGCAAAATGGGGAAAGGTATTTTTAACCTTTTTTCCTCACTTAATTTTGAAGTAACCGTTTTGATAAGAGAAAATGATAAAGCAATAAACTTCCAAGTTCAAGTGGATAGACGATTAAGGAGGGCCCTTAAAAAGGGCCTTATTAATGAGGATCAATTCCAAAAAAAATCCACTACTCTTCTTTTCTCTCAAAATCTTGAAGATCTGGGAAACTGTGACTTGGTCATTGAAACGATCACCGAAGATGCTAAAGAAAAAGTAACTCTTTTTCAAAAACTGGGACCTCTTCTCTCCCCCGGGGCAATAATGGTTACCAATACATCTTCCGTATCGATTAATGAGCTTGCCGGAAAGATAAAAAATAATGAGCGTTTTTGCGGATTTCATTTTTTTAACCCCATTCCCTTAGTAAACATAGTTGAAATTATTAAATGGAAAAATGTATCAAATGAAACAGTGAATTTCCTCTCGGACCTTGCCTATAGGATTGGAAGAAAAGCTATTATCGTCAATGATGCTTGCGGATCCGGCATAAATGACGTCCTGATGTATTATTATGCTGAAGGAATATATTTGTTGGAACAGGGTTTTGCCACTCCCTCACAGATAGATAAAGCAGCCAAAGCCTTCAATACTTTTGGCCCATGTGAATCCATAGATATAATCGGAATACCCTTAACTGCAAAAATTATGGAAAATAAATTTAAAAGAAGTAAAGAAGGATTGGTAAGATCCAGTCTTCTCTATAGCCTCATTTCACAAAACAGATTGGGAAAGGATTGCGGAAAAGGTCTTTATACTTATAGTGGAGAAACATTAGAAGAGGACACCCCTGAATTCTATATTCATGAGGGTCAAAAACATTCCCGCCCTGACTCAATAAATAATGAAGCATTTATCTTGAATAGATTATTCTACTCAATACTCAACGGCTTTTTCTATAACCTCTCCAAAGGGACCTGTTCGCAGGAGAATCTGGATAGAGGGATAAAAGAGGTATTGGGTATGCCAAAAGGTCCTCTGGCTTTAATAGAATCAATCGGCAAAGATAAGATGATGGAGGAGTTAAATTCACTGGCAGATCATGTGGGAGTTAGATTTAGACAAACATACAATAAATGATGAATGATGAAATAAAGGATAAATAAGATCTAAAAATGAGAACAAATCCCTGACAAGAAAGGATAAAGATAACTTATTATGGAGAGCAAAGTATATTTACACCAAATAGCTACCTGTGTACCGGAACAATCCTATACCCAGGAGTCTATCTTAGATATATTATTAAAGATTCAGGGAGACAACAGGGAAAAAAGAGCCTTTTTAAAAAAAATTTATAAAAATACGGGAATTCAGAAACGTCATACAATAATCTCCGATTACCATGAATTTTTCCCGGAAAATGCCTCCTTAGAACCGGAGCCTACCACTGAACAAAGGAATGATCTTTATATTAAAGAGGCTATCAGGTTATCAATAAAAGCAACAAAGGAATTGTTGGAAAAACTGCCCAATTTTGAAAAAACGAAAATTACCCATATGATAACAGTGAGCTGTACGGGATTTTGCGCACCAGGAATTGATTTTTATATCACTAAAGAACTCGGGTTATCCTCCTCCATTCATCGCTTTCATATTGGTTTCATGGGCTGTTATGCAGCTTTCCCCGCTTTAAAATTAGCTCGGAATATCTGCCTTTCCGAACCGGACGCGCGGGTGCTCGTAGTCAATGTTGAATTGTGTTCAGTCCATATCCAGAAAAAATTCGAACCTGATGCGGTTGTTGCTTTTGCCATATTTTCTGATGGTATTTCCGCCGCCCTGATTTCCGGCTGTAAAGAAGACTTTAAAGGGGACAAAATTATCCTGCATGGGTTCCAATCCTCCATTATTGATAAAAGTGAAGAAGATATGGCCTGGAAAATCGGGATGAAGGGATTTGATATGAAACTCTCGGTATATGTTCCCTCACTGATTAGAGAGAATATTAAAGGAATTCTTTCATCTCTTTTTACACGATATAATCTGGCCAAAGAGGACATAAATCTTTGGGCCGTCCATCCGGGAGGAAGAATAATACTGGAAAAGCTGGAAAAGGAACTTAGGTTAGGTAAAAAGGATTTTAAATACTCCTATGATGTATTAAGAGATTATGGAAATATGAGTTCCACGACCATTATGTTTATCTTAGAAAAGATGCTCAAAGACAGTGTAAAAGGGAACATTTTTTCTGCCGCCTTCGGCCCCGGATTAACTATTGAATCCGGCTATCTGGAAAAAATAAATGATTAATTTCTTTTTCCCTGATATCACTACCAGATCAGATGAACCGGAACTCATGGATAGGCTGGATAGTAATGAAGAAAAATTAATCCGCACTGTTGAGCAGTTTAAGCTGCTTAATTTTCTCTTCACATGCTCCCGATCTTTGATGAAAACATACTTTTATACTGATATGATGAGATGCCCTGGTGAAAAATATACTCTCCTTGATATTGGCGCAGGCGGATGTGACCTGGCCTTGCGGTTCCTGCAATTTACCAAGAAAAAAAAGATAACCCTTCGGCTCACCTGTCTTGACAGTGACCCAAGAATAATTACCTATGCCCGGCAAAAATGCCAAAATTTCCCTGAGATTGAAATCCTACAGTCCTCAGCCCATGATCTTGCCC
This sequence comes from Pseudomonadota bacterium, assembly GCA_030605265.1. Lineage (GTDB taxonomy): Bacteria > SZUA-182 > SZUA-182 > DTGQ01 > DTGQ01 > JAUWIR01. Next base: position 3,056 of record JAUWIR010000496.1, read on the forward strand.
AACTGCCTGATTTTGATTACATTTTTGCAAATCATTTTCTCCATCATTTATCCTTTAATGATATCCGGAAAATCATCCCACAAATATATAGGAAAACAAAAAAGGCTTTTTTGTTAAATGACCTAAAACGTTCTCGAATTAGCTATGCAGGATACACAATTTTTACCGGTCTGTTTCTCCATAACAGCTTTCTTTTTAATGACGGTAGGTTATCAATTAAAAAAGGATTTACCTATAAAGAATTAGAGACAATTGTAGAGAATTTTTCAAACCCAAATATTGCCATTCTTAAAAAAATCCCCTCCAGACTTATTCTCTATTGCCAAAAATAAAAGGAGAAAAAGTTATCTGATCAGAATTAGCCGTATTTTGTTAAAAACGCCGATATTAATTATATTATATTATTAGCCATAACTAGAAAGCAGGGATTTTCACTTATTTATGCGGCTTATCAGCTTAACAGCTTAATTTATGTCTCTTAATAATTGATACTTTTAAGGGCCTCTTATACTTACTTATATTGCATATTCTTGAGATATTTGTGGGAATAACTAATCTGAAAAATAATAAAAAAATGATTAACAGACAGGAAAAATTTCAGTAATGCAGGAAAAATTTTTAGAACTTACTCAAGAAGATAAAATTCTTCTGGTTACTCTTAATAATCCGCCGGAAAACAAGCTCACCAGTGAGTTATTTCTGGAACTGCATTCCTGCCGTGATCTTTTTTTGTCCCCTGATATAGACCTTATTATCTTTTCAGGTAAAGGCAACATTTTCTCCAAGGGCTTTGATCTTGAGTATATGAAGGTGTGCGCTGATCCTCAGCAAATGAAGG
>JAUWIR010000158.1 GCA_030605265.1 Pseudomonadota bacterium
AAATATATTTATGATCGAGTAAGCAAAACCTTAGAAATGCCATCTCTTGCAAAACTAATCAGAGCAAAAGCGGCTTCTAAAATAACAATTGACGATACCAGTTGACAAATAAAGGCAAATCATAACCCTTTATAGAATGTTTTTCACATCCAAGGGGGTTGGTGTTTCCAATATCGCAAAGATCTTCCTCTGATGTTTACCCCATAATTGAAATAGGATACCAATTTAGTTCCAATTTGCTCAGGCTGAGGTATTTATGAATGAAACCTCTTCTTTTTCTTCACGGGTGGGGAACAACAGCAAATATCTGGAAAAAGCAGTGTGAATATTTTTCATTCCTTGCCTTAAGGAAAAAAATTTGCCATTATTCGATTCCAAAGCCTCTTTTTGAGCCGTGCATATACCTTTACCCGTTAATGCATCCCGGAGGGAACAATAAAGATTTCTATTTACCTTGCAAATATAACTATTTTATATTACAATTTTTTAGAATATTGAATATTTCCCTAATTTTTATAATACATTGTCTGAAAGGGGTTAAATAAATTATTCAAACACTCCACCCCTGGAGGAAGGGGGAGTGATATGACTTTTCCCTTGATTGTAATCATCTGAAGGAGGATAAAAGGTTATGTTGAAAAAAACTTTTAAAATATATTGTTCCCTATTGTGCCTCATGTGTTGTCTTGTCGCCATGAGTATCTTTTCCATATCATTTTGCCGGGCTGAGACAAAACCTCAAAAAATCATAAAAAACCAGGTCTCATACCTTGAAAGGTTGGTGAATATCAGTAATCCCAGGCCAAGCCTTAAGATAAAGCTGTGGTTAAGCGCCGCCAAAGAAACATTAGCCATCGGGAGCCCCATCCATTTTTTATTTCAGGCCTCTCGTGATTGCTATCTGACACTTCTTGATATTTCCACAGACGGCGCCATCAATGTACTTTTTCCCAATAAATTCCGGCAGCAAAACTATATCAAGGCAGGGAAAACCTACAACATACCGGGAGATAATAATTTTGAGATGAAGGTCACAGGACCCGAGGGACTGGAGAAGATTAAAGCCATAGCTACCTTAAAGCCGGTCGATCTTTTTGAATTTGATTTTTCTAAGAACGCCTTTGATTCTATGCCCTTTGGGGACAGCAGGGCCATGCGGGGCGTTGGGGGGATAAAAAGCAATCTGAAACAACAAGATTGGGCAGAGACAACTATTTCCTTTACTATTAAAAAGCAAACCACCGGAGCAAGGGCTAAAAATTAAAATTGGCCATAGTGGTAAACCCGCTTACAGTCTCATCATCCGAATCATCCCAATCAAACACTTGATGCTTCCAGCCTAGAGATACTGATATTTTTTCATTAATCGAATACCCTGCGCCCAACTCTATATTATATGAAAATATATCTTCATCTTCTTTATATTTTTCCCCGAGGTATGAGAATTCCATTTCAGCTTCCATGAACGGCAAAATCGAAGTTATATAGTAAAAATAAAATATATCTTTTACAGGGATTGCTCCTGCACATCCTAAGCCGAAGCCGGTTACATCTGCATCTGCTTTTATATCCTCATCAAGCAAGTCATATTTAAATTGAAACTCATAGGTAATTAATTTATAGCCAGCGGATAAGCTAACATATGGCTCCAAAATTTTGTAACTTAAATATAAATCAGAATCAAAGCGATCAGACGACATTTTTCCTTCATCATAAGCGTGATCAAACTCTCCTGTTAGAAATGACAACCCAAGACCAAATTTTTTAAAAGAAATTGATGCGCCAACACCACACATGAGCGAAGAATCATCACTATCTCCTGCATCCCAGTCAGCATACCATAATCGAGGGGATATATTCCAATTAATTATTGGATCCGCTGAGGCTTCTAAGATATTAATTGCACAAACACTAAAAATTACCAATATCAAAATATCTATCCATCTGTTTTTCATTCATTTCTCCTTAACATGATGTAGCTTACAATTAATCCAATTAACCTTATTCCTTCAACCCCGAAATAAACTCTCTTGTTTCTATCTCTCACCCCCTTGTCTTATTTAAATGGACTTGCCGGATTAAAAATTAAATGAAGGCGCTTTAAATTTCCGCCCCTTTTTTCCTTTTTTCTTTTCTTTTTCTTCTATTTTCTTGGTTTCATTTTCTCTACTTTGTTTGTCTATTTTCACTTTCTTTTTTTTATAGATTTCCTGTATCTGCTTTTCGATCTTTTTCTTTTCTTCAGCAACCTTTTGTTGTTCACTCATAAGGGCCTTGTTTTCAAGAAGCATCTTTCGTAACTGCTCAAGTTGTCTTTTTTGTTCCTGTAGTTGTTCCCTTTCCTTATGGAATAGCTGTTTTTCCTTCTCAAGGTCAAGGTCTTGGTGTGGAATCAGATTTTTTTTGAATTTGAGATTTACAAAAATAAATTCGCCGCCTTCATCATGAGCCCCCTGTAACGGCTTACAAATAGGGGTCTGATCCGAATTTCTGGCAATTGGTATCTTAATCTTTTCAAAGATACTCATAGGCGTCAAATAAGCTTCTTCACTGTTACTTATAGCCTTGATAAAATAGTGAGCAAAAATGGAATGATTTTCATAGCCGGCATCCGACACAGGTTCCATATTGCCGGAGGTCAATACCTGCCGTGACTTTAACCCACCATATTTTATTATATATTTATCATTAATTACTGATGGAGGCATAGATTCAGATCTAAGAAAAAGTGTGCCGGAGAAACAGGAATCAGATACCAAATATATATGCCGGGATTTACTTGCTCTGATTAAGTCATGAATCGTGGAATTCGGAATAAAGGTGCTAAGATCTCTTGCCTTTCCGTCGTAAGGGACCCAATACCCTACATTAAGCAATGTATCCAAATATCCATGGCCTGCATAATAAATGAAAAGATTATAGTCATCTTCCATTAATTCAATCAACCTTCTAAATTCTCTTAAAATATTTCCCCTGGTAGCCTTTTTATCTTTAAGAAAGGTAATATTTCTCTCGGGAAAACCATAATTATTGATTAAAATATCCTTGACAGCGCCGGCATCCCCTACTGCAGTTTGAAGGCAATCCCAATCCTCATATTCATTTATCCCGATAATAAAACCCCAATACTCACCGGGTACATAATTTTGCTGTAAAGATGGTGGAGTATTTGGGGAAGATATAGATATATTACGATCTGCTGCAAAACTTGAGGCAAGGAGTAAAAATACTACAAATATAAATGAAAAGAAAATATGTGAATGATACGCAGTTATGCGACCTTTTTTATTCAGCATTTTAATGAAGACTCCTCACAGCAAGACGCTATTAATATTAATGTATTGATTAGTAACAAATCTATACTATACTATACTAAATTAATCTACTATAGATGTTAATTAGAAAAAAATAAACAAGTCACAGCACTGCCTATGGATTATGGTAATTAATAAGTTCTTGTTGACAATTAAGTGAATATATAGTTATATTTGGGTAATAAAATTAAAAATATAATCTCATGATTAACAATTGAATGAATAAATATAAATTTCAATGTATACCTAAAATTAAAAGAGTTGAATTCATCATATCCGCCCATCCGCCTATTAATTAAAAAGAAGGGAAAAGTAGGACAGATGGGCACAAAAAAAGGAGGCATTGTCAAATGGTTAGGAATTTTAAGAATTTTTTAAAGAAGCATAATCAAAGCGCTAATCTTGTTTTATCCTTATTGCTCTTATTCTTATTGACTGGTTTTGGCTGCGCCAAACGTGTCCCTTCCATTAAAGAAAGTGAAACGGGAGGAGAAAAGCTTCTTTGGTCATCCCAGGCTAGCCGACCAGATTGGATTTATAGTGAACCACCTCAAGAGGATGGATATTTAACCTTTGTAGGATTGTCAAAGGATTATGCTTCCGAGAGCCTGGCGCGCAATGATGCCATGAGAAGCGCTCAAAGAAGAGTAGTGGAATATCTTGGCACTTTAGCCAAATCAAAGTTTGAGGAGATATCCACCTCTTACGGCTTAGCCGGCAAGGTTATTGATCCGACTAATGCCTCCCGCAATTATGAAAAATTCCTTTCTGCTAATGTCGCCAAAAAAGTTAAAACAAAAGAGGCCTATTCGGAAAGATGGAAAATACCAACCGGTATTGCCTATCGAAGCTTTATTTTGGCCAGGGTCCCTGAGGTGGTTATTAACGAATCGTTAAAGAGTTTTGCCAAGGAAAACGTAGCCAAGGCCCAAGAAACAGCTAGAGAAGCAACTGACAACTATGCAAGAGAGCAGGCCAGGAAGTCTGCCGAATTTTGGAAAGAAATGGAATCCAGTGCCCTAATGCAAGGAGATTAAGATGTGATAATTGGTAAGTGCAAATTACCGATTTCTTGTTATTTCCTCATTTTGCTTACTTTTTATCTTTTTCTTGCCGGATGTGCCACAAGAGGCCAAATTCCCAAGGGGAAGCTCATCTGTGATCAGACAGAAGAAAGATGGCTGCCGGATGGTCAGCGTCCTCTATGGATCGATAAAACACCGGGCGCAAAGTCCGGCTTTATGTTTTTTATTGGCCAGTCCAATTCTTACAGCAATGAACGAGATGCCAGAGGTAGCGCTTATCAAGATGCAGTCAAGAATTTTGCTGCTTATTGTGGCGTCAAAGTGAAAGTCATGGATCAGTATTTGAGCTTCAGCCAAAGGGCCTCCTCCGAGGTGGCAGATCCGAACATTATTGAAAAAGGGAAGATTTCACACAGATATCAGGCCCTTGTCAGCCGAATTAAACCTATTGAATGGGCCATGAAAGTAACCGCCTGCTTATATCAAAAGCGGAATATTAAATCCTCTTATCTTGCTTATGTGCAGGTTTCAGTACCGGAAGATGAAGACAAAAGAGTTCAGGAATATAAGCGGCGGAAAAAAAAATTTGAGCTGGAAATGGATGAAAAACGCCAAGAGGCAGCCGCAAAAGAGATGGAGGCCCGGCTTCTGTCTGTCTTTGAAAAGTCCAAACGGGCTTATGCTTCTTTGGCCGGCGGATTTCTCTTCCCCGCTTTAGATGCCTTAGCTAATGCGGAGGCCCTCCACGCCAAAATAGCAAAGGATTATTCCTATCACCTTCTTTATCCTCAACTCCGGGAAAAGTACGGGTTTCCTTGTGATGATCTTCATCTTCAGGCAAGGCACATTTTAGAGTCTATTTGTCTTGAAAAGGTTGAGGGAGATAATCAAACCCTTATCATTGGCCAAGGTCCCCCAAACCCTTTAACTCTGCGGGCCGTCCTTGTTCATAAAGGTCACACTATTCCTCTTAAGAATATCCCTATTATTTTCAAAGACAGTGAAGAAAATACCATTGAAGTTCAGACAGATCTTAATGGTATAGCTTCATACAAGCCGAATATCAGTCAACCGGGATTACATCAATTTCAAGGATTACTCACCTTAAACGGAGAAGATGGACAGAATATCCAAAGGACTGCCTCCTTTGCCCTTAAAATTGATTCCCCAAAATCAGTATCAGAAGATAAATCAACCAAGGAAGATCTCTCTTTGGTGGTCACCTTTTTGTATGACAAAGGGGGAAAGGTTGAAAAGATGTACGATGGTTTAACTTTACGTTCAGAAAGGGACTACTACCAAATTTATTTTCGCCCCTTGCAGGACTGTTATGTTTATATCTTTCAGGTAGACTCTCATGGGATTATCAGCCGCCTTTTCCCAAACCCTGAATTTTCTCCCCGGGATAATCCGCTAAGCGCGGGAAACTCATACTATGTACCCACCACAGAAAAGGGAGAGGCAACCTGGCTCTATCTTGACCGCAATACAGGTGAGGAAAGAATTTATTTACTCGCTTCCAGAGAAGAGGATAACGAGATTGACAGTCTTTTTGCCCGCCTCTCCCGGGACGGCAAATCTCACCAATGGAAGAAGCGTATGTCCCGGCAGATCGAGCAGGCCATCAATACTCGGGGCCCCGGCGGGGTAGTGGATGAACTGAAAGTAGAGCATAATGCCCGGGATAAGAGAATCTTTGAGCTGATAGGAGATCTGGTTGAAAGCAGTGATCAGGAATTTTTTTATACTATCAGCTTTAATCATGTGGATTAAATGAGGAGATTATTTATGAGTCAAAGACCATATTGTAAAATATTTGCTCTTATCGCTTTTCTTTTTATTTTCACTCATCTTTCCGCCTTAAGTCTTGCACCTACAGTCTTGGCCGATAATTTCGATAATGCCTTCGATGCCTTGGATAAAACCTATGAAGAAAGATCTTCTCAAATGGATCAGACATATGAAAAAAATGCAGCGGCCATGGAAAAAGCATCGGATTAGGAAGAGAAAAGAGTTAATGAGGAGTGGGAGCGGTTAAAGAGTGCGGTAGAGCAAAAATGGGATGCTTTTGTTGATTCCGGCAAAAAGGTATGGGTTGATTATGATGAAAAAGATCAAGAGACCAGAAGTCAGGTAAACTTTGAGGAAGGTAAAGTAGTGATTGAAACAGTTATACCTGTAAAGGAGGCTCAGAAAGAGGAAGCAAAAACCAAAGAACAGAGTGAGGCGGAAGTTCCCAAGAAAAAACCTGATGAAGGCAGACAAGCCGGCAGAAGGCCAAAGGAGCAAATTATTAACGATGCCATACCCAAAATCGCACAGCAACTTAAGAAAATCTTAACCACGAATGAAAAATGCAAACAAGCAGCGCTGGCTGATCAGATTAAAAATAAACAAGGCAAAATTATAGATGACCAGAACATGGATGAATTCGTCCAAAAAGAAGTCCTGCCCGGAGCCAAGGTTGAAGGAAAGAGCTTTAAGGCTAAGGATGGCCTGGAGCGTATTAAGGTCAAAGTTGAAATTCCCATGATTCCGGAGCACATTCGCGTCAGGGCCGAAAAGTATCAGGATCTTGTCGAAAAATACGCCGCTAAGTATGAGCTTGATCCTTGTCTTTTGTATGCAGTAACCGAGACAGAATCATATTTTAATCCCATGGCTAAATCTCCTGCAGGGGCCTATGGCCTGATGCAGTTAATTCCCCGCTATGGCGCAAGAGAAGCATATCAATATCTTTACCATAAAGACACCATCCTTACACCTGCGCAGCTCTACATTCCTGGAGTCAATGTCTGCCTGGGAGGGGCTTATTTAAAACTTTTGCGAGATCGCTATTATAAAGATATTGCCGATGCGGTCATGAAACAATATCTTTCCATTGCCTCTTATAATTGGGGGCCCACGGCTGTTCGGACCAGGATTGTTAATCGGTGTGACTTGGATGGGATGGATCATCAGTCGCTTTTCCGCTTCATTCGGCAAAATTCTCCTGAGGAAACCAGCGAGTATTTGAAAAAAGTAACTGAGCGAATGCCGAAATACCGGATCATGTCGCCCTGAATTCTTTTTTATTTCGCATCCAGAACTCTCCTTCTAACTCCATAAAGCTGTAAATGGCGCCATCCAAGTCAGAGATGAAAAATAGGAAAATCAGGCATCTTTTATAAGGAACGAAAAGTAGTTTACACTTATGACTTTTTATTTTTTTAACTCACCACGGAGACACAGAGACACAGAGAAAAATTAAAAGACTTTTCAACCACAATATCCATCCGATATCCACAGTCGAGCTGACTCTAATAGACCAGGATCTAAATGCCGATGAACTTCTATCGCTGCCCCAATTATCCACTTTGTAAGATTTTCTTCTAAAATCATTTCTCAGCGCCTCTGTGTCTCCGTGGTGAAATAAAAAAGTGTAAACTGATAAATGAAGGATGCCGAAAATCATTACCCATTAAGGACTCAAAGATATGGACATCATAAGCTATCCCAATTTTGCCGCCATAGGGATTTTAATCCTGACTCTGACTATATCTTACTTTTTATCTAAAATTGCTCACCATATCTATGTCCTTTCCAGGTTCCAGGAAATCCTCTTTTTCTTTTTCATCGCCTTAGCCCTCAAGCTAATAATTCATTTTAACCTGCCGGTGACCATCGAGAACCTGAAAAATATAGCCGATGGTATGCTCCTCTTTGCCCTGATCACCAGTATGGCTAAAGCAACCATTATTCTGATTATCGGCGTAATCTTTCCTAAAAGTAAGCTCCAAGCCGCTCTTATCTTTGAGAAGGTCTTATATTTCCTCTACTTTGTTATTTCCGTAGCCCTGCTTCTTGGCTACGTTTTTGAAGTCAAAGTAGGAGCGCTTTTGACCACGTCAGCCATTGTTACCGGTATTGCCGGTTTTGCGGCCAAAGATGTCTTGGCCGCTCTTTTTAAAAGTATCTTTGTCAGCTTTGAATCTACAGTCAATTTGGGGGACTGGGTCTAGGGTGTTTAATATCTGGCATTTCCAATACATTTTTTTCATGCTAGTTTTGTGTCATCAATTTTAAATTTAAAACATGTCTTCGTTTTGGATAAATATGATAAAGCAAGCATATGTTAATAAT
>JAUWIR010000622.1 GCA_030605265.1 Pseudomonadota bacterium
AATTTCGCCTCAATCGTAAATGCAGTAGAAGAGGGGAGGGGCATTTATAGCAGCATTAAACAATTTATCCAATATACTCTTTCTTCAAATTTAGGAGAAATACTGGTTATTTTCCTAGCCATTCTTATTGGCTGGCCCCTTCCGTTAATAGCCATTCAAATACTCTGGGTAAACTTATTGACGGATGGTTTGCCTGGATTAGCCCTTGGATTAGATCCTTTTAGTAAAGATATTATGAAAAAACCGCCAAGAAAAAGAGATGAAAAAATAATATCTAAAGAAGTTCTCCAGAATATTCTAATAGTCGGTTTTGTGATGGGCGTGGGAACTCTGTATATGTTTTATAGTTATGGTATTGAGACAATTAAGGCTAAATCGATCGCTTTCACTACGCTGATTATGTTCCAATTATTCAATGTGCTGACCTACAGGGCAAAAAATTTCAAAATTGATATTAAGACAAGCAAATTTTTAATAGGCGCTGTGATTATTTCGGTGCTGATGCAGTTTGCAGTGCTTTATACGCCATTGAATATTGCCTTTAAAACAGTGCCTCTTGGATTATTTGACTGGATTAAAATAATTTTAGTCACTGGCACCTTATATATAATATTAGAGTCAAGAAAAATTTTTATTAATTAATAATTCCTCTAATTTTTCTATTAATCTCCCCATCTGACAATCTCGCCCTCAAAAGGAATTTCGGCTTTTAGGAGATTTGGCAATTCCGCCTTTTTTCCTAAATGGTTGAAAATTGTCTTTTGATCCACTCCTAACCTCTTGGCCATTCGCTCCTGTGGGATACCAAGACGATTCATACGAAATATTTTAATGTTTAATTCCAAAAATTTTATTAAAAATAAATTTACTTCCCTTTATTCCCCTGAGCAACCCCCATGGTTTACCCGTCTTTTATCCAGGAGTTTTGCAGAGCCAACAGCATCGTTTGAGGAAATTGTCGAGAAACATTTTTTGCCTGAAACAAAGGCCCTAACAGATATTATCCTTCGATTCAATCCAAATATGACTGAACAAAAAGCCAAACTATGGGCCTTTACTATTCATGGTCAGCACGCTTTTTACGGGTTATGTAAGGTCCCTATTTTAATGCTCTTAAAAAAAGAGGAGTACGATAAGGGGTTTCTTGAAGAAGTGGCCGAGCATGTGGCCCGCTCAACTATAACAGGTATAGGGCTGCCGGAACCTAAGGAGTAATTGGTTATGCATAGTGTAAAGATAAAACAAGATAGTATCTCTTTTTTCCTTTTCCTCGGATTGTCCCTTATATTTATAATGACCTTGGAAGGGTGCGCCTCTCAGGTAAGACAGATAAGAGAAAGGAATGTTCGGCAATATCAAAAAAGTTTAGCTGATCGGACCCAAAAATACCTGCAACCTGATCAAAAATTGGGATTAAAGGATTGTCTTCAACTGGCCTTACAAAATAACCTTAAGGGGCAGGCAGCAGAAATTCAAGCCCGCATCAAAAAGCTGGAAAAAAATACGGCTTTTGCCAACTTTTTCCCAACCTTGGAAATAAAGGCAAACTATACGGCTTGGGAACATCAACCAATGCAGAAGGCCGTCGCCGGCTATATACCTACTCATGATAAGGAGATTAGCGAATTTGTTCTTCAAGCTCAAATGCCCATTTTTATTCCTTCAACCTGGTATCTATACTCTTTGTATATTCGCGGCGCTGAAATCGGTGATCTTGTTCTTGATTATACCAAACAGATGATTACCTATCAGGTTTCAGTCATGTATTACCAATGTCTCATCCTTGAGGAAATGGCAGTCGTGACAGTGAAGGAGCCCAAGGACTTTGGGATTCATTACCGCCAGTTTATCGACAATGTGCAGTTTGTTATACAGATTTTTGGTCAGCCTACAACGAAATATTTCCACAAAAAAGGCATAAGGCAGTAGGAAAAGAGAGCGGGAAAACCAGCTAAAAAAGATACTTAAACATCTTGGCATCCGGCAACAAAAACCTTCAAGAGATCCTCCCAACTTACCTGAAAATGGGCTGGTCGAACTCGTCTTTGAACCCTTTGTTGATGACTGGCCTGCCTATCAAGGACCCTCCTTTCAGATAAATTAAATAGCCTGGAATTGCCACCCATCCCAGTTTGAGGGGAAGTCTATCCAATTTTGCTCAATTTTTTTGAATCCTTCTTTTGTTATAAATTATAACTAAGTTATAATTTATAGTTATTATTTTTCGGCTTTTCTATTAATATTATCCTCTCGCCTTCTCACCCTTAAAAGCAAATGGTTATCAGTTCAATTTATCAGTTGACTTTTGACTTCAGATATAGTATAATTTAATTTTTGAAGTAAAATTATAGCCCTAATTATGGTAAATATCCTTGAGGTTATTAAAGATAGCTCCATTGAAGGAATAAATTACATAAACAACAGGGAATAAAGGGAGGGATATAAAATGAAAAGAATTAAATCCATATTTATTTTATCCTTATTTGTAATATTTCTATTCTCTACTACGAAATCAATTGCTCAATTATTAAAATCCTCAAATTATTTTGGAGATTCACCTGGATATAATTCAATATATTTTTACTCTCCTTTTCTTACGGAGAGCCTTTCTAATACCAACCTCAATTCATATTTTTGGAATTATAATTTACAGTCTTTCCCATGGTCTTCAAGTGGGTCTCTTCCTTTTTTTAAATATTACCCATCTCATAATCAACCATTCAATTTATGGTATGGGGATTTATATAATCACCTAAATCAAAG
>JAUWIR010000628.1 GCA_030605265.1 Pseudomonadota bacterium
AAGCTGTGTAAAGGGTAACACTGGGTCCTTTTAGATTGAGCTTATAAGAAATTTGGGTAGTTAAAAAATCTTTATCTATAAATTGTTGAGCAGCAAATACTCCATAATCATTAACTTTGCCGGTGAGAGTTGAAAGGGCTTCCCAATAAAAATGGGGTGAAGCGCCTGCGTAAAGACCGATTAATCCATTATATTGTTTTGGGTCATATCCGGCGTCCTCCAAGGCTCCCCATATGCATTCATGAAAGATGCGCACCTGAGGGTCCATAATTTCCGCTTCTCTGGGAGTATAATCAAAAAATGGGGCATCAAAGGAATCTTTATTTTGAAGTATTCCACCCGCTTTTACATAGTTTGGATTCTTAATCAATTCTGAATCAATACCTGATTCTTCAAGCTCTTTATCAGAGAAAAAGGTAATGGACTCAACCCCGTTTTGGAGGTTATGCCAAAATTCATTAATAGTATTGGCACCTGGAAACCTGCCATACATACCAATAACAGCTATTTCAAATCCCGTTAGATTTTTACTCATAATTTTGGCATCCTTCATAAAGAACGAAAAGTAGGCTCACCACGGAGACACAGAGACACAGAGAAAAATCATAGACCAGGACCTAAATGCCGATGAACTTCTATCGCTGCCCCAATTATTTGCTTTGTAAGTTTTTCTTCTAAAATCATTTCTCAGTGCCTCTGTGTCTCCGTGGTGAAATAAAAAAGTGTAATTTTCATTTTATTAATGCGGCTTCTTAGCTCATCAGCTTAATTTAATTTGCCGCTATTCTCTTATTTTTAAACCTCTTTAATTTATTCATCCCCTTTTCTATAATTTCTCTGCGATCAGAAAAAGTGTCATCAAAATTTTTATTAAAAAACTTGGCCAGGGAATTCACTGTTGTGTATTGAAACTGGTAAGTAACAGAAATTTCTCGGCCAATTTCTTTTTGTAACTGATCATTGACCTGAATAATATTTAATGAATTACCGCCAAGATCGAAAAAATTGTCATGTATACCCACTTTTTCTAATTTGAGCACTTTTCTCCAAATAGCAGCGATCTGCTCTTCCAATTCATTCTCCGGAGCAACATAATCAATACCCGTAAGTATTGCTTTTCCGCTATCCGCTAATTTTTTTATGTCTATTTTTTCATGGGGCGTTAAAGGAAATTGTTCCAGTTGAATAAATTGGGAGGGTATCATGTAATCCGGTAAATCATTGGATAAATATTCCCTTAATTCATGCGTTGTTAACTCTTTTTCTGAAACAATATAAGCGCATAAATAGTTATGGTCGTCATCTGTTTCTTGCGTTAGTACAACAGCTCCTTTTATCTCAGGTTTCTTTAATAGTTGGGCCTCGATTTCGCCAAGCTCTATTCTGAAGCCGCGAATCTTTACTTGATTATCTATCCTACCGATAAACTCAATATTTCCATCAGGGAGCCATCTTGCCAAGTCCCCGGTTTTATATATTCTCTCGCCCGGCACAAAAGGGTTGGACACAAATTTTTCAGCTGTTAACTTCGGTTTGTTTAAATATCCTCTGGCAAGGCTTGTCCCTGAAATACACAACTCCCCGGGTACTCCTATAGGACAAATATTTTCACCATGATCCATTATATATGCTTTGGTGTTAGGCAAAGGTTTCCCTATGGGAATTGTATTGTATTGGTTTGTTTGATATTGTGCCTTCCAGGCGGTTGCACATACTGTTGTTTCGGTTGGCCCATAGGCATTTATATAGGTCACCTTATTCTTCCATGTATTTAATAAATGCCAATTTGTTGCAGAACCCGCAGTTATCAGTAATTTCAAACCGGTTACTCTTGAAGGGTCCAGATTAACCAGGTAGGTAGGGGGTAAGGTGGCCACGGTGATATTATTATCATTTAGGTAGTCTTCAAAATACCGCACATTATCAATAACTTCCTTTGGTACAATAAAAAGGGTGGCGCCTTCCAGCAAGGCCATAAAGGTTTCCCAGACTGAAGCATCAAATGAAGGGCTGGCAAATTGAAGGATACTATCCTTTGCTGTAATCTTAAATTCAGTCTCAAAGAAGGCCTTCAAGTTGGCCACACCTTTATGTTCAATCAAAGTGCCTTTAGGTTTTCCTGTAGAGCCTGAAGTATAAATGACATAGGCCAGATCGCTTGGTTTATTTACTATTTCAAGATTTGAGTTCTCACCAAGGTTTGAGTCTTCACCTGAATGGAACTTCTGGTCATCAATAGCTAAAAACTCGCCCTTAAAGGCCGGCTTCTTTAACCTCTCTTGGGTTAAAACAATGGATACGCCGCTATCCTCCAGCATATAGCTTATTCTTTGTTCCGGATAATCGGGATCTATTGGCAGATATGCTCCTCCTGCCTTGAGTATGCCTATTATCCCCACGATCATCTCCAGAGAGCGCTCAGCATTGATCCCCACGATGCTGTCAGCCTCTACTCCTTTTTCCCTCAATATTCCGGCCAACTGATTCGCTTTTTGGTTTAATTCTTTGTAAGTTAATTGTTTTCCCTTAAATACAACAGCTGCTTTATCGGGTATCTTCTTAACCTGCTCTTCAAACAGCTCCTGGATGGTTTTATCCTTTGAATAATCAGCTTTGGTTTGGTTAAATCCATAGAGCAATTGATTTTTTTCTTCATCTGAGAGTATGGTAATATCTGATATGAGGACCTGTGGATTTTTAGAGACT